>CAMYOI010000014.1 GCA_947259955.1 uncultured Gammaproteobacteria bacterium | reverse complement strand
GATTCATCGTTTCCAGTAACCTGATTTGCCGCCGGATTTTTCCTGCAGAGCGATATCTTCCATCACCATGCCGCGGTCCACCGCTTTGCACATATCGTATATGGTGAGCAGAGAAACCTGGACCGCCGTAAGTGCTTCCATCTCTACACCGGTCTGCCCACGCGTCTCAACTCGGGCTTCACACAGAACCGAGCCGCTTTCGGGTTCCGCTTCGAATTCTATGGAAATCTTTGTGATTGCGATTGGATGGCAAAGTGGCACAAGGTCTGAAGTACGCTTGGCGCCCATAATACCGGCAATCCTGGCGATACCCAACACGTCGCCTTTACTATGCTTGTGGTCGAGAATCATGTTGAGGGTCGAATCAAGCATTCTGATGCGGCCACTCGCAACAGCCACACGGTATGTAATTTTCTTTTCACCAACGTCAACCATTTGTGCGTCACCGGATGCGTTGAAATGTGTAAGTTTATTTGCGCTGCTCATAGATAGGATTTCATCTGACGGCCTTTTCCCGGCGATTTTGAAATGATTCGACCCTTGATGATGTTTTCATCATCGATCCTGAAAGTTGGGTAGGCATCGTTGAGAGGGCGGAGATACAAGCGGCGCTCTTTCACGAAAAGTTGACGAAATATATATTCTCCATTGTGAAACGCAATTACGTATGCGCCGTGATCGACACATTGGCCAGGCTCGATGATTATAACTTCACCTTCCTCGAATTCCGGCTGCATGCTGTTACCCAGAACCCGCAGGGCATACGGTTCGTTGCCTGCACATCCAGTCATGACGATAACCTCTCGGTTCCAGTACCGGCGCTAGTGCATCGCGTCAGGGCGCCGATCGAAGGATTCAGCCCGGGAATAGTCGAACAGGGCGCCGATACGGTTCGACCTTCGTTACAAAATATACCGATAATCAAGCGATTATCCATCGAGCGGTTTGAACCATGACAATTTCTCGCGCAGCTTCACCACTTCTCCGACTATAAGCAGTGTTGGAGCGCGGATCCCCTTGCCTTGTATTACGTCTGGCAGCGTGGCCAGGCTGCCGGTAAAAACGCGCTGAGCTTTGGTAGTTCCCTGCTCAATCAAGGCAATTGGCATATCTTTATCGACACCGTGGGAGACGAGTTCGCGACAGATTACAGGCATGCCAATCAAACCCATGTAAATCACCACGGTTTGTTGCGGCTGGGCAAGCATTTCCCAGTTGAGATCCACCGAACCGTCCTTGAGGTGGCCGGTGACGAAAATACAAGATTGGGCATAGTCCCGGTGGGTCAATGGGATACCGGCATAACTCGCGCAGCCGGCTGCTGCGGTGATGCCAGGAACCACCTGGAACGGGATTCCCTGTCGTGTCAACTCGCCTATTTCTTCTCCGCCTCGGCCGAAAATGAACGGATCGCCACCCTTCAATCGCAGCACCCTTTGACCAGCTTTTGCGAATGTGGCCAATTGCACGTTGATATCTGGTTGGGACAGGGCATGTTTTGACCGCTCCTTGCCCACATAGATCTTCCTGGCATCACGGCGCGTAAGAGCCAGTATTTCCGTCGACACCAATCGGTCGTACATTACGACGTCTGCCCGCTGCATGAGTCTGAGGGCGCGGAAGGTTAGCAGATCAGGGTCTCCTGGGCCCGCGCCGACGAGATACACTTCTCCCTGCGTTTGAATCGGACCTGGGGATCGAACAGCCCGGTCAAGCATTTGCCGCGCTGCCGCTTCCTTTCCAGCGAGAAAAAGTTCAGCGACCGGTCCCTGCAGCATATCTTCCCAGAAGCGTCGACGATCCCGTGCGGCGGAAAATTTTCCTTTCACTTGCTGCCTGTATTCATTTGCCAGATTGGCCAGTCTGCCGTAGGCGGACGGAATCAGGGTTTCCAGGTGCGCCCTCAGCTGCCGGGCCATCACCGGGGACGCTCCACCGGTTGAAACTGCAATGGTTACTGGTGATCTGTCCACGATCGACGGTATTGTAAACGTGCAGAGTTCGGGCTGATCAACCACGTTTACCGGAATATTGTGCTGTCCGGATACCGCGGAGATTTGACTATTGACAGCCATGTCATCCGTGGCCGCGACCACCAATGAGTTGCCCGGCACCAGGCAGTTTTCGAACTCCTGAGGCAGATGTGTAATCCCGCCTGAACGATTAATTTTCTCGAGCCTCGAGCATAGCGCGGGCGAAACAACAGTCACTAAAGCATTGGCACTCATTAGAAGTTCGACCTTGCGGGCAGCCACCTCACCACCACCAGCTACTAAACATGGTTTATTTTCGATAACTATGGAAATCGGGAGGGAAAGCATAGGTTGGCGCTGTAATATATTTACGGTAGTTTTAGAATCATAAGCGCTGCACGGCCATTTGACCGTTTAAAAAATGCATTAATCGAAGAGATATGTAGCTTGACGATCAATATACAGAATGCTCTGAAGAAATTCACTAGCTGTCCGGATACTGAGTCTGAACAGGCTTTTGTGCGTGTCGGGGTCGTTCTGGCAATCATCGCTTACTTGCAATTATCGGGCGCGTATAAAATCCCGTCGGGTCAGGCGTTTTGGTCGTTTTCCTGGACCGCATTCGTAAACAGTGTCGCCATCGTCGCTTGGATATACCACTGGCCGAAAAAATTAATCCTACGGCGAATATACTCGCTGCTGTCTGATACTGCCTTCGTAAGCGTGTTGATGTTTTTTGGTGAAGAAAAATCGATAGTCTTATTCACCATTTATATCTGGGTAACAATAGGGTATGGATTTAGATATGGAGTGCAATATCTTTATATAAGTATGTTTGCGTCCGCACTGTTTTTTTCATATTTGATACTGACGACCGAATACTGGGGTGGTGATGTGCTTCCATTTTCGATCGGCGTGCTCTTATCCCTGGTAGTGGTGCCAATGTATACCACCAAGCTGATAAATAATCTTCGGTCGGCAATAGAGCGCGCGGACAAGGCCAATCAGGCAAAGGATCGATTCATGGCGAACATGAGCCATGAAATGCGAACGCCATTGAGTGGAATTCTCGGATACATCGACCTGATCCAGAAAGAAAAACTGAGCGCAAAAGTAAAGAGCTATCTTGAACCAATAAAAATATCGGCGAACCACCTGTTGAGCGAAATCAACAATATCCTCGATGTTTCAAAAATTGAAGCGGGAGAGATGACCATTGCATCGGGGCCGGTGAATCTTAGAGAAACCATCGATTCCGTGGTTGCGGTCCTAAAACCCCGGGCTGAAGGGAAAGACCTGGAGCTGCAGGTCGTACTTGAGCCGAGTTTGCCGGATTGCATCGACAGTGATCAAGTGGCGCTGAGGAAAGTTATCCAGAACCTTATAGGGAATTCGATCAAGTTTACTGAATCCGGGACGGTATCTCTCGTTGCCGAATCAACCCACCAGGATGGACGGAACCATAATATCAGGTTTGTAGTGAGGGATACGGGGATCGGCATAGATCCGGAAGAAGCAGAACAGATATTTGCGCCATTCAGGCAAGTTGAAAGCGGTGCAAATCGCAAATATGAGGGAACCGGGTTGGGCCTGAGCATTACCAAAAGTCTCGTCAGCCAGCTAAACGGCCGCATCTCGGTAAAAAGTGAGCCGCAGAAATATACCGAAGTTGTCGTCGAGATCCCGGCGATCGCCCTTGATATCGAAGCATCTCGATCTCGAAACCCCGGGGCGAATGAAATCGTATTTGATGTTGGCGATTCGGAAGTGCTGGTAGTGGACGATAACGAGATAAATCGAAACTTGTTGAAAGCCATGCTCGAATCGCTTGGATTCAAAGTGGACACTGAAGATTCAGGCAAGTCCGCCCTGGGTGTGCGTCAGGTCGATCGATATAAGTTGATCTTTATTGACATTCACATGCCCGGAATGGATGGCCTTGAAACGACGAACAGGTTACGGCATTCGTGGAAACTGCGCTTGCCACCCGTTGTGGCGGTAACGGCGGATGTAGTCGGTCTTAAAAACGGCGATTTTGGCGCCGCCGAATTCGATGCCATTCTGACCAAACCCATTGATGAATATTCTTTGCGAGAACTTGTCGTCGGAAATATTCCCGAATTGCAAAGCGAAACAGGTGTTCGAGAACATATATCCGCTAAGCAGAAATTATCTGTTGATATACTCGATCGTGAAAGAGGGGTGGAGTTGGCATCTGGCAACGAGAGATTGTGGTGTGAAAGCGTCGCCCGGCTACTGGAGATGTTCCCGGAACAACTTGAATCGATGAAAGCGGCAGCGGACGCTGAGGATTGGGCGGCAGTTCAGGAAACCGCACATCACATCAAGGGGTCGGCGCGGTACGTTGGGGCAAATTCCTTTGGTTTGTCAATAGAACAACTGGAGAAGTTTGCGATTCAAGGCTCAAGTTCGTACGTCTTGGGTCAGATAGAAATTCTGCAGAAAGAATATTTCAAACTTCGATTCGCCTCCGAATCACTTTGACAAATCCATGAACACTGAAGCTGAAATTGGCCTCGATAAGGGTCGCGCCGAGCGACATATGCGATATTTGTTGCAGCAGATAGCAACCGGTCCGGAACTCAGTAAAGATCTGTCTGAAGAAGAGGCTCGAATGGGTATGGAAATCGTGCTTCAAGGGCGTGCGCATCCGGTTCAAGCGGCTTTGTATCTGATTGCGTTGCGGATGAAGCGTGAGACGGATGAGGAATTATGCGGCATCCAGCGGGCATTGCTCGATGCAACCTCAACGGTCGAATCTAATGTCGATGACTTGGTCGAAATAACCGATCCGTTCAATGGTTATGTGCGGGGATTGCCGGTTTCGCCCTTCCTGCCGGCGTTACTGGCCGCTTGTGGAATCCCCGCCGTATGCCACGGTGTTGACACTGCCGGGCCCAAGTATGGAATCACCCATCACAAGGTGCTTCACGCGGCCGGTGAGAACATTGATCTGAGATTGACGGAGGCGGCCGCGCGCATCAGCAATCCGGAGATCGGTTGGGCTTATGTGGATCAAAGCAGAACCTGCCCCGAACTGCACCGGCTGAAGCAACTGCGTGACCTGATGGTCAAGCGCACCTGCCTGACAACCATAGAAGTAGCATTGAGGCCGATAAGCGCAAGACATCGAACCCACCTTGTGACAGGATATGTTCACAAAGCCTATCCTCGTATTTACACAATGCTGTCGCGGCACGCAGGTTATCACTCGGCATTGATCGTTCGAGGCGTCGAAGGTGGAGTGATCCCTTCGCTGCAGCAGCCCTCGAAGGGGATTTGCTACCACGGCGACAACGACGACAGGGAATGGCGTCTCGATCCCGGTGAATCCGGATTATCCGGGGCGGCCCATCGCACGGTTCCATTGCCCCCCCACGAGGGAATTCAAGCGAATGACGAGGAAAGTGCGTTTGACGCAGACTCCATGGCATACGCGGCCGCGGACTGCGGCATGGCCGCGCTGCGGGGGCACAGGGGGTCTGGGTACGATAGTCTCGTGTATGCTGGGTCCCTTGTTCTGACTCACCTGGGACGCGGTTCTCAGCGAGACTGTGCCGATGTCGTGAGAAAGGTGCTGGACAGCGGCGCCGCGGCGGCCCGTATCGGGTTCAATGCCTGCAATGGTTGAAAATACCGGGCGAAAAGTACTTTCCATCGGTTAATAATTGGCAAGAACTTGCTATGCTGTATGTAAAGTCCATAGGAATTAAATAGAACCATGGTTACTTCCGGACCCATAGCCGCGCCAATTTCCAGTAAACAGGTACCGCCGCCGCCTTCCGTGGAGGGAGGTGATGCCCTACGATTTTTTGGCCATTTAATGGGCACGGCCGTTAGCCAGGGGGCGTCGGATATTCACCTGCGAGTCAAGAACCATCCGTTACTCAGGGTCGACGGAAATCTTAGTCCGATGAGGGAGTATCCGGTGTTGTCTGTTTCCGACATGGAGCAGATTTCCCAGAAGATTATGTCCCAAAGGCATTGGGAACTGTTCAAACAGAACCTTCAGATTGACGTTTCTCTGGGAATTCAATCCATAGGTCGCTGCCGGGTGAACGTGTTTTATCAGCGTGGAACGATTGCAATGGCATTGCGGGTAATTCAGACCAAAATACCCACGCTGGAAGAACTCAACATGCCTCCCCAAGTGAAGAACTTGACCCATTTCGAACGTGGCCTGGTGTTGTTGACGGGTGCTACAGGCTCAGGAAAATCCACGACGATTGCGTCGATGATCAATGAAATCAACCACAATTACGCCAAGCACGTCGTCACCATAGAAGACCCGATCGAGTACATTTTCGCCGAACAGCGCTGTATTATTTCCCAGCGTGAACTCCGCATCGACGCGGTGAGCTTTCCGATGGCGATGGCCGCGGCGCTGCGTGAAGATCCTGATGTCATACTGTTGGGCGAAATGCGGGAGGCTGAAACCATCGAAACCGCGCTAACCGCGGCGGAGACCGGCCATCTTGTGTTTTCGACATTGCATGCGCCCGCCGCCGCAGAAACCGTCACCCGCATGATTTCTTCGTTTGCACCGGAGGCGCAACCGACGATCCGGTCAAAGCTTGCACAAAACCTCTGCGCCGTCATCGCACAGCGATTGTTGCCGCGCGCCTCAGGCACCGGGCGCGTAGTTGCTTGTGAAATTCTGACAGTCAATGCACGGGTTCGGGAGCTGGTCCTCGATCCGTTGAGAGTTAAAGAGATCAATGATCTGATCAGGAAAGAATCCACAGTGGAGGGCATGATGTCCTTCGATCAGCACCTATTCGAGTTGTGTCGGCGTGATGAGATCACCGAAGAAGTTGCGTTGCTGCATGCATCGAGTCCGACGGATCTCAAATTGAAACTGGACGGATTCTAGCCCGCACATCGCAACCGGGGCGGTCGCGCCGGGGCAACCCGGGTGATATCGCCTATGCGGTCGAGTTAGCATTGCTATAAAATTTCCTTATAATGCACGGTTCGTCCACCGAGTACCGTGAATGGCGGATCGTCGACTTCAAGTGTTTTACACCGTGGCCAGGTTGTTGAGCTTCACCAAGGCCGCGGAATCCCTGCACATGACCCAGCCTGCAGTCACGTTTCAAATCCGGCAATTGGAAGAATATTTCAATACCCGTCTGTTCGATCGTACCCACAACAGGATAAGCCTCACCGAAGCCGGTCAAGAGGTATTTGGGTATGCCGAGAGGATCATTGGGTTGTATACCGAAATGGACAATCAGGTCAGAAAACTGACAGGAGATGTGATCGGCGTATTGGTCGTAGGGGCAAGCACAACAATTGCGGAATACAAAATACCAACCCTTCTGGGAGAGTTTCAGAAAAAATTCCCCGATGTAAAGCTTCGCCTGAAGGTATCCAACACCGTCGGTATCGTGCATATGGTGGAGAACAACGAGGTGGATGTCGGCATAGTCGAAGCGCCGGTATACAACAAGAACCTCGTAATAAAAGTATGTTGGTGCGACCAGCTGATGGTGATATGTCCGCCCGATCACGATCTGGCGGGGAATGAGACGGTCAGCATCGATCAATTGCTTCCATACGCGTTCATTGGCCGTGAGGAGGGTTCGGGAACCCGAGATGTAATATCCAGCTATTTCGATGAATTCGCCCAAAAATACAGCAGCTTGAAGGCTTCGATGGAATTCGGCAGCCCCGAATCTATCAAGAGCGCGGTCGAGGCGGGGCTCGGGATTTCCATCATTTCCGAATCTACCTTGCCCAAGGAACTGAAACTTGGAACGTTGAAGGCGATTCCGCTGGATCCACCCATGAGACGGCCGTTTTCAATCGTGTACCAAAGGCAAAAGTTCCGACTCCGAGCCATGGAGGAATTTCTTGATTTTACCGATGAATACTGTGAGGACGTAGAAATAGATGCATTCGGTATTGTTACCAGTCAATAATTCTCCAACGTTTTAGTTCTGCTTCTTGCCTCAATTTATCATCCGGGTTCAGCGCTACCGGGTTATCAACCAGCCGCAGCAGCGGCAGATCATTGTGTGAATCACTGTAGAACCAGCTATCGAGCAGGTTTTCGGTTTTTCCAACAAGCCAATCATTGAGGCGATGCACCTTTCCCTCAGCGAAACACGGTATGCCGATTGTACGGCCTGTAAACCGGCCGTCAATTTCTTCGACGTCAGTGGCAATTAGCAAATCAATGCCGAACTTGTCTGCAATCGGGCGAGTGATAAAACGATTTGTAGCAGTAATGATCATGAGGGTATGTCCCTGTTTCTGGTGCTGGCTGACGAGGGCCCGTGCATTGTCACTGATCATTGGTTGGATGATTTCGCGCAGAAATTCGTCCCGGATATTCTCCATGAGATCCCTGGGATTTTCTTTGAGGGATGCCAGTTGAAACGCGATGAATTCCTCGAAATTGAGTTTACCCGCGTTGTAGTCTGCGAAATGTGCAGCGTTCGTTCTGGAATGATGCTCCTCGTCAACAATACCTTTCTTGACCAGGAACTCTCCCCATGAGTGGTCGCTGTCGCCACTCAACAAGCTATTGTCCAGATCGAAAATGGCTAACGTCACAGTGGTGCTTACCGCCGAAGTATTTCAATCTACCAGGAATTGCGAACAGATCTCTTTCATGAAAAAATAATCAAAAGTAAATGCTGGTTATGAAACTCGGGTAACTGGATAATAATCATGGCCAGGGATGCCGTGAAAAGGCGCAAACCGCATGTGCAGTCTAGTTTACACGGAGTAAACGAGCATCGGAATACAGTTCGCCGCGCAATACTGTGGACCGGGCTTTATTTTTAGACGGGTTCAGGGCAAACGACGTGACTTTGACTATATGCAGCAATTACAAGATGGATACCGCCCCAATGTGGGGATCATCCTGATCAATAAAGATAACGAGGTTTTCTGGGCCCGCCGATGTGGACATGACGGGTGGCAGTTCCCGCAAGGGGGCGTGAAGTCGAACGAAACCCTGAAACAGGCTTTGTATCGAGAACTCCACGAGGAAATCGGACTTGGTCCGCAGCATGTCCAGGTCGTTGCCCGTACGCAGAGATGGCTCCGCTACGACCTGCCTGTTTCCTACCTGAGGCGTTTGAGATCGAGGAATAACCGAAATTTCAGGGGCCAGAAACAGATGTGGTATCTGTTGCGTCTGACAGGTAGTGAGTCCGAGGTCCGGTTGGACAGTTCAACCAAACCCGAGTTTGACCATTGGGTGTGGAAAGACTGGTTGGCAGCCATTGATGAAATCATTGAATTCAAGCGCAGCGTATATCGAAGCGCTTATTCCGAATTGCGGGTGCATTTGGTGCAGGATCCGTTTATTCCTCATCTTGATCTGCCGTAAAGTCGATGCCGGACATTCTGAGTACCGTTTGATCGGTTCAAAATAAAACATTGTCCCGCGCATCGTGTCGATGTGGATCCATCCGGGTGTAATATGCAGGCTTGGTACGATGACTGAAAGAGCACAAAACCGAAGCGGAATCCTTGGTGCAATACGCGGCTTGGCCGTGCTTCTGCTGTGCCATTGCAGTCTCGCTCACGCAGATCAAAACGATACCCGGCTGGATTCACTATTTTCCAATCTCAAACAAACCAGTGCAGCTAATGAAGGAACTGCGATAACGGAAAAAATCTGGGAAGTTTGGTATCAGGTTCCCGATGAGGAGACGCAAGCCATGTTTGACAGAGCAGTGGTATTCATGGCGCAGGCGGATTACCGCACATCCCTGCTGGCTTTCACCAGGGTTACTCAAATGAAGCCCGACTTCGCTGAAGCATGGAATCGCCGCGCCACGCTGCTCTACATGATGGGGGAATTCGAATTGTCGATAAAAGACATCGAAAAGACTCTCGCCCTGGAACCCCGCCACTTCGGCGCCATTTCAGGCCTCGGGCAAATATACATGAGGCAGGAGAAATTGTCGCTTGCGCGAAAAGCATTCGAGAAAGCACTGGACATCAATCCGCATCTCGAAGGAGCGAGAATCAATATTCGTACCATCGACCGGTTGATGAGTGAAAAATCTATCTAGCCGCCTGGTGAGAAATGCAGGCTAGCGGCCAGATGGAAACACCCGGATGGACTGTAGTGCGCCGCTCTTGAAACCGAAAGCTATTCCCTTTTTTGGGTAGCGCAGTTTGCTTAGATTTCCGTCATCGGCCGGTTTGCCATAGATGCTGATTACCTGGTGTGGAGTCATACCGAAATTCGCGCCCTCAATGGAGGAGAACGGGGAGTTGAATGAGCCGGTGACTTCGATGGAATTCACTTTGGTGCCGCCAGATAACGCAATCTCCGAACCGCGGCCAACGAAGTATACCCAGGCCGTTTTACTTCCAACATCGGAATCATATGCCTTGTTCGGATTTCCCCAGGTATTCGCGACCTGCTCAAAAGGATCGCCAATGCGGACCTTTTGAAAGCCTACACCCGGCGAGATGAACACGTCCTGTTGCAGGTAACGAATCACCGTTTCCGGTGTAACTTGCGGTGCGTCAGCCTCATCGGCAATAGCCAATCCTGAAAGTGCGGCAATCAGCAGGGGGGCGATGATCGATATCAGATGCGCCCCTCGGGATCGAAACAGGGCCACGATAACTAATAGTGTTCCGTTCATTGTCTTTGCCAGGGTTAATGTCAGGCTTCGAGAGTCGAATGCCCAGGGTGAAACAACTGATTGGGCAGAATGAGGTTTTCCACGTCAGTGCCGCAGATCGTGACCAGTCCGATGTTACGCGAATGGTCAGATTCTGAAAAGTGAAACTCGTAATTCCGCCTGACACGCAGTTTCCCATTTTCTGCCGTAAAAGAAACCGTCTTCAAACCGACCGTACCGTCGAGAAATTGCAGGCAAGATTGTTTACAATACTCTCTCACGGTCGCTGTGGCAATTTCGCGGGCGCGCATCGCGTCGAAAAAGTACCAGACACTGCCTGCGATCACGGTCACGCACAATATGTCAAAGAGAGTTAGTCCAGCCATTGAGGCTCAATACGATTGGTCGTTGAATGCTGTCCGTCGTTAACACTGATATTAGCATTTTAGCACTTGATGCGATTGTCAATGCCGCAAATGAATCGCTGTTGGGTGGTGGTGGGGTGGACGGCGCCATACATCGTGCAGCCGGCGTGGAACTGTTGGGTGCGTGCAGGAAAATTGGGGGCTGCCCCACGGGTAAAGCTCGAATCACGGCGGGGTTTGACTTGCCGAGCAAATGGATAATTCACGCCGTAGGACCGAGATGGCGTGGCGGCGGGTATGGGGAGGCTAAACTCCTCGAATCCTGTTATGTTAGCGCTTTCGAACTGGCGATGGAAAATCAAGTTCGCACGATAGCCTTTCCATGCATCAGTACGGGCATATACGGATTTCCTAAACGTGAGGCGGCTAAAATTGCTGTGTCGGTAATGCGCACCTATGAATACCGGTTCGACAAGATCATATGTTGCTGCTTCGGTGAGGAAGAAAAGAACATCTATGAACAGATCCTTGAGGCATGAATAGCGTGCGACGGTACATTGGACTGTTATGCATCGCCTTGTTTTGTTATCTGTCAGTGCTGCCGGTACAGCTCGGAGCCGTGCGCTTCACTCCGTCGGAGATTTCCGGTGTAAATCGTTCTATCGTATCGCAAAGCCTGACGCCATATATACATGAGGGAGAGTTCCCCGAATGGTTGGCGCTGGACACGGGCACCCGTGTTCACGAAGCCAGATTGACCTACACCATCGATCCGGAACTGAACGAATTTCTGGACAAGATCTACGATCGTTACAAACCCGACTATGGTGCATTCGTTGCACTTGACGCATCAACGGGTGCAGTGATTGCCATGAAAAGCTTTACAAAGGAGGATGAACACTGGGGCAACCTGGCTTTACGTAACAGCTACCCCGCGGCATCCGTTTTCAAGCTGATCACCGCTGCCGCAAGCCTTGATCAGGATCTCCTGACTCCGGCAAGTGTGCTTCGATACAATGGTAAAAAGACCAGCTTGTACAAGTCGCAGGTGTTGAGGCACAAGGACAATAAATGGACGAGGCGTCCCACTCTGAAAGCGGCGTTTGCGGAATCGATCAATCCCGTGTTCGCTCGAATTGGTGTATACATGCTGGGCGCCAATCAGCTCGAAAGTTACGCCCAGCGCTTCGGATTCAATACCGAAGTCGATACCGACCTGGAATTCGAAACGGGTTTAACCGAGATTCTCGAAGACGAGTGGCGCATCGCCGAATCCGCATCCGGTTATACACGTACCAATACGCTCAGCCCCCTCCATGGGGCAATGTTGGCCGGCGCAATAGCGAACGAAGGCCGGATCATGGTTCCTTATATTGTTGAACTCGCCACCGACGGATGGGGTGTTCCGCTCTATCTTGAACAGCCGGCTGTACTCAGCGAGCCGGTTACAGCGGAAACCGCCGCTGAACTCAGGCAATTGATGCGAGAAACGGTGCGCCGCGGTTCTGCTCGAAAGTCGTTCAAAAAGTTTTTCAAAGGAAACTTTGAAGATCTCGATGTAGGCGGGAAAACCGGTTCTTTGACCGGTCGGATGCCGGCGGGAAAGTGCGACTGGTTCGTGGGATACGCGATACACGGGGATAAAAAGATCTCGTATGCATCTTTGACCGTAAACAAGGAATACTGGACGGTGAAGGCGCATTACGTGGCGCGTAAGTTCATAGAGACAGCGTTTGCGAATATCGGGGCAGGCTGATCTCCGTCTCGTCAGGCGGAAGACCGGATACGGTCCACCAGCTCTGTGGTGGACCGATTGAACACAATGGGAATCGAATGTACTTCTCCGCCGGTTGATCTGACGAAATCCGCACCAACGATGTTTTCCGGTGTCCAGTCACCGCCTTTTACAAGATGATCCGGGCGGATCTTTCTAATCAACTCTATCGGCGTGTCCTCGTCAAAAGCGATGACCATATCCACCGACTGGAGCGCGGCGAGGACGGCGAGTCGGTCGGCAAGTACGTTGAAAGGCCGATCCGAATCCTTGTTAAGTCGGCGGACGGATGCATCGCTGTTGACAGCGACCACCAGGTTCTTCCCCAGTCGCGCGGCCTGCTGCAGGTAGGCAACATGGCCGCGGTGCAGGATATCGAAGCATCCGTTGGTAAATACGATCGGGCGATTCAGTTCTTCCAGCCTGCATGAGAGTGTTGAAGGATCCGCAATTTTGTAATCGACAACGCTCAATTCTTGTACTCGAAAACTTGCACGACCTGCATGACTCCGCCTATTCCCCGGGTAATCTCGGTGGCTTTTTTCCCCTCCTCCCGGTTTACCACGCCCATGAGGTAAACATTGCCTGCCTCCGAAACGACCTTGACCCGGTTGGCGTCGAGCTTGGTTTTTGCGAAAAGAACGGACTTTACCTTGGTGGTAAGCCAGACATCGTTGGTTCGACTCACATATCCCGACTCTCCGGAAATACTAATTTCGTCGACCAACTGTCTAACCCCCTCGACGTCTTTCGCGAAGCTTGTGACTTTGTTTTTGAGTTCTGCGCTCGGTGCTTCTCCTGTAAGCAGCAGGATTCCATTCATGCTGGTAGCGCTGATATGCGCATGCTTTCGAAGCTGATCGTCCCGAACCACAAAGGTTCTGACAGTGAACTCGATGTTGTTGTCATCGATGTATTCGCCTATGGTTCGACGATCGTGCGCGACATCAACGGTGGTTACGGCCGCAACCGTAACAGCGGTCGCTACACAGCCACCCAGGTAGAACATTGCAAGGATGCATAAAATTTTTAATTTAGTCATGAATACCCAATAATTGTTTTTCGATCAGGTCGCAGAAGCAGTGTATTACTATACCGTGAACCTCTTGAATCCGTGCGGTCGAGTTTCCCGGAACGATAATGTTGACATCGTCAGGTGCCAACAAGTTGGACACGTCGCCGCCCTGCTTGCCGTTCAAGGCAACGCAGTTCATCTCTTTTTCGTGAGCCGCAATTACGGCATGTAATAGATTTGGAGAATTTCCGGATGTGGTAATAACGAGCAGCGTGTCCCCGGGTTGACCCAAAGCCCGGATTTGTTTGGAAAAAACGTCCTGGAAGTTAAAATCGTTAGCAATGGAGGTCAGAGTTGATGTGTCGGTGGTCAGTGCAATTGCAGGCAGGGGAGGCCGATCCATTTCGAAACGGTTTAGCATTTCCGCGGTGAAGTGTTGTGCATCCGCGGCGGATCCCCCGTTTCCACACACCAGGATCTTGCCCCCGTCCAGCAAGCACTTGATCATGAGGTCCGCGGCTCTCTCGATTTGCGGGGCAACCTGCTTCGAGGCCCTGGTAATCGACTCAAGGCTTTCCTCGAATATGCTGGCAATTCGTCGGGATGAATCCATATGTCCGCCTGCGCTACCTTAAACTTTCAGAATGCATTTCGAATCCACATACAATCCGAGCTCAAACCAGGGCCCGGGATCACCAGATCGAATCGGCAGGGCCGATTACCCCTGGGATCGAAGCGTTGCAGATAGTGCTCCGCGGTCCTGCGGAGTCTGGCGATCTTTGTCTGGGTTATGCTGCTCAACGCACCGCCGAAGCGCTGATTACCACGGTAACGCACCTCGACGAACACGATATACTCGTTGTCTTCCATGATCAGATCGATTTCACCGCGTCGGCAGCGATAGTTGGAGCGAATGTGCTTCATGCCGTTTTCAAGCAGGAACTTACGGGCGCTGTGTTCCGCCAATACGCCCCGTTTCAAGTGCTCCGCCTGATTGTTCCCACAGACCCGTTTGAATGTCTTCATAAATGTAACCGACCTCCATGTCATCCAGAACCGATGGTTCGCCATTTTCGAACCGCGCCCAGATTAATTGTCTTTCAATATGCCCGCTTTCCCCGATGACCAATCGATCCCCGGAAACGCCCGTCAGGGTAATTGTCGTCCTGGAATCCAGGTACGGAATCACGCGCGACAACAGATAGGCGTCAATGCCGAGGGCAAACATGCGCTCGAGCCCGCTCTGGGGTGGATTTCCCGCTTCCACCGTCGATCGCAGTGTCGCGGCCCGGTTGCCATTTCGAAGCAGCCACGGCATGTCGCCGAAAATGATCCGGTTGAGATCCGCATCGTTTACGGTATCACGACTACCGGAATAAATGTCCGACGTCGAATAGACTGGAACGTCATGGGCCTGATAGAAATTGATCTGCGGTTTTAGGAGGCGTCCCGGGACCGGTCGTGCCGCAAGAAAAATGATGTCCAGATCCTGTCGACGCCGAGGGCGAAATTCGAGTCTGCTATTGAGCAGAACTGATAGTGAACTCTTGCGGCCCTCGCTCGTATTGAGATCGAGCATTTCCTTGATCGCGAATGAATGATCGTTGGAAGCCTCGTTGTACGATTGCACGCGTGTAACCGTAGCTCCCAGCGACCGCCACTGATCTGCAAACGCCTTCGCGACCCGCTGTCCCCACTCTGAATCAGGGCTCAGCACCGCCGCCACCCTTTGGCCATCGACATAGGCTCGGTTTGCGACCTGTATTGCTTCCTGCTCGGGTGCGAGATCGATCTGGTAGGTATTTGGTGGAAGAATGCTGCTTTGTCTGATGCCACCCAACAGGACAGTCGGTATGTTCGACACCCGCTGGTTGCTCAAGGTGGCCGTCGCGGCCTGCTTGCCCAGAGGTCCGATGACAAGATTTGCACCTTCCTCTACTGCCAGTCGGTAATAACCGGTGGCGAGCTCAGGGACTTCGCCTACGTCGTAAACGGCGACATCCGGCCTCAATGGGTCGCTGTCCAACGCTCTCATCGCCGTAAACCCGTCATGGACCGCCTGGGCGGCCGCGCCGAACCTGGACGCCAGTGGCAGCAATAGCGCCACTTTGATTATCGGGGCGCCGCGGGCATTAGCCGGTGGTCCCGACATGCGCAACATTTCACGGGCGAACGTCTGGGCGCCACCCAGAGGATTCAGCTGCACCCAGTCACCAAGGGTCTGGCGCAAACGGTATGGATCGGTGGCGAAATCGTCAAACAGTAGTGACAAATCCAGCCAGTCTGCAAGTACGACACTTCCGCTGGACTGTCTGGCGATCTGGACCTCGATCGGCTTGGCGGCGCCGAGCGCATGCCAGATTCTTGTTCGGTTCTTACGGAGCGCCATCGAATCGGTCAAATATTGCTCCCGCCTGATCAAATCGCTGACGGCCTGCATTGGCTCATTCGACAGTATGTGAGCCTGGGCGCTCAATCCCAGTATCTGCGTGCGGAATTCCGGGTCCAGTTCGCGCAATCGC
Source organism: uncultured Gammaproteobacteria bacterium (assembly GCA_947259955.1). Lineage (GTDB taxonomy): Bacteria > Pseudomonadota > Gammaproteobacteria > Arenicellales > JAANXG01 > JAHEKE01. Next base: position 4,473 of record CAMYOI010000014.1, on the reverse strand, counting down.
CGATATCGCGCCAGGTAGCGGGCGGCAAGCTCCAACTGCCCCCCCGCCAGGGCAAACTGGATTCGAAGAAGTCGTTTGCGCTCCGTGTATTGAGCGGGTAGTCCGGCTACATCTATACCGTCTAAAATGTATTTCGCCTCGGCGGCATGGCCCGCTATGATCAAGGCGGCCGTACTTCGGAGTAACAGGTCCTGACGTTCCTCGCCCTGTGCGTAATAGGACGCTTCGATCCAGGTTTGGGCTGCGGACACGAGTTCGGCTCTCGACGCGATCGAGACCGGGGCCTTCGGTTCCGCGGATTCGGCCTTCTCCAACGGTGTGACCTTCACCACCTGGACTGGGCCTGGCGCCGGCTTTTCCCGAACCGTCGGGGTCGAACCGCAGAAAGTCAGCGCACCCAGCGAGGTCATGCAGATGAGCAACCTTAGAGATTTTGTGATTATTTTCAGCATAAATTGGAGTATAGCGAGTGCCTGACTCTCCACGCAAAGCGGGCACGTTGTTCGTCGTGGCCACGCCGATTGGCAATCTGTCAGACATGACATTCCGGGCGGTGGAAACGCTTACCTCGGTGGATCTGATCGCAGTTGAGGATACCCGGCACAGTCGAAGGCTCCTGCTGCACTATTCCATATCAACGCCTGTGCTCTCGTACCATGAACACAATGAGCAACAACAGACCAGGAAACTGTTGAGCACGCTGCTGTCCGGGCAGTCTGTCGCACTGATTTCAGATGCGGGCACGCCGCTGATTAGTGATCCGGGTTACAGGCTGATCCAGTCATCGCACGCGCAGGGCATTCGAGTAACGCCCATACCCGGCTGTTGTGCAGCAATTGCCGCTCTATCCGTTGCGGGTCTGCCGGTGGACCGGTTCGTGTTCGAGGGATTCCTGCCCGGCAAAGCCGCGGCGCGTCGCAAGAAACTTGGGAAACTCGTGGAAGAATCCCGCACTCTTATATTTTACGAGTCCGCACACCGCATCAGCGCGTCGCTGTCAGATCTAGTCGAGATCTTCGGCCCTCACAGGCGTGCCGTGCTTGCGCGGGAAATCACCAAACAGTTCGAAACCATAAAAAACGCCGAGCTGTCGCAGATCCGGCAACTTGTCTTGGAAGACGTGAACCAGCAAAAAGGGGAGTTTGTCATCCTTATCCAGGGGCTGAGTCTGGAGGAACGGGATGACGATGATTTTATGGGTGTGCTGAGGCCCTTGCTGAAGGCGTTGCCACTAAAACAGGCCGTCGATCTGACCGTGGACATTACCGGGCACGGCAAGAACGAGGTATACAAGATGGCGCTGAAGTGCAGGGATTGAGCACACCCTGCAAGCAATCATACCTTGTATCTTTGACCAAATATCTAGTATTGTGGCTATGAGAGCCGGTCAGACAACCGCTGCCTGGGGGCAGAGGAAAGTCCGGGCTCCGCAGGGTAGAGTGCCAGGTAACACCTGGGCGGCGCGAGCCGACGGAAAGTGCCACAGAAAATATACCGCCGGAGAATGGGGTCAGAGTAAAATTCTCAGAATTTTACTCTGACCCCATTCTCCGGTAAGGGTGAAATGGTGCGGTAAGAGCGCACCGCGCTGCCGGTAACGGCGGTGGCAGGGTAAACCCCACTCGGAGCAAGGCCAAATAGGGGCCCAGTGGTGCGACCCGTGCCGGGCCCGGGTAGGCTGCTCGAGGCGCTTGGCGACAAGCGTCCCAGATGAATGGTTGTCCGCGACAGAACCCGGCTTATCGACTGGCTCTCGTCCTCATTGTGCTCGATGAAATCAACGGGCCCGGCGACTTTCGGCCAAAATTTGCCGCGGCACCGCGTTTTTCAGCACGTCGAGTGCCAATGTGAACGATTCAAAAAAGATGACTGATTTTGTGCGAACTATTCAGAGCGGAACTGATTAGCTATCCGATTCGACATTTTTGACGTCATATTTTCAGCACCTTGGCGCCCCTTATTTTGCCGGCTTTGAGTTCTCTTAACGCGCTATTGGCATCTTCCAGATCATAGACCTGTACTTCCGGCCGAATTGGGACCTCTGCCGCCAGCGGCAGGAATTCCGCAATGTCACCGGCAGTCACATTGGCGACGGTCTTGATTTCCTTCTCCATCCAAAGGTGGGTGTCGTATTTGATGTGTGCGAGATAATCCTTGTCCACATCCTCTTTTCGAATAGCGTTGATGACCAGTCGCCCCCCGGGCCTTAGATTGAGCAGGGCCTCAACGATGGGTTTCCAAACGGGGGTGGTGTCGATAACCGCGTCCAGAAGTACCGGTGCCCGGTCTGTCGTGCCTCCGGCCCAGGTTGCGCCAAGTGACACGGCGAACTCACGTGACGCTTCGTCACGGGCAAACACATGAATGCCGGTATCCGGATAGAGGTGTTTGGCGAGTTGCAACACGAGATGCGCCGAACCTCCGAAACCGGTGAGGCCGAGTTGCTGGTGGTTGCCAATTCCGCTCAATTTGAGTGCACGGTAGCCGACGCCACCGGCACAGAGCAGCGGAGCGGCCTGCTCGTCTGAAAACTGTTCGGGTATGGGATGTGCATACATTTCCGGTACGATCATGTATTCGGCGTAGCCGCCGTTGACGTCCCTGCCCGTAGCGACGAACTCATCATCTATGTTTTCCCGAGGCGAACCGGATGATCTGTAGATCCAGCCAACGCCGAGCCGATCGCCGATGTTGAATCGCGAAGCGTTTTCGCCTAGTTCATCAACGACCCCAACAACTTCATGGCCCGGCACGACCGGGAGGTTGGGAGGGGGGGTGCGCCCCTCGATTTCATCGAGTTCGGTGTGACACACGCCACAGGCGCGGACTCTGAGCCTCACTTCCCCCTTACCGGGCCGCGGGGTCGAAATCTCGCAAAGCTCGAGCGGTTCCGCGTCATGGCCGATGGACGCCAGCTTTTTCAATACCATTGCTTTCACAGGCGCTGATTATAAGCTTTCAGCTATGTCGTTTGCTGTGATGCTCGCCCTGGTACACTATTTAAGTGCCCGGGTTGCTCATGGCGTCCAGGGTGCGGTATTCCGTTATGAACTTGTTTCCTGGCAAAAGAAAATCATTTGTGCCACCCGGGCGCCTTGGGGCTCTGGCGGGGCTTCTGTGCCTATTGCCGGTGTTAACGGCATCGGCCGGGGAGGAGTTGTTCGTAGAGGAAGGCAGAATCGTCTACATAGAGTACAAGGTCGAGCTTACTGACGGCACCGTTGTATCCAACAACGTCGGGAAAGATCCGGTTGTGTACGAGGCGGGAGGGAATCGTGTCCTGCGGGCCCTGGATAAGGCCCTGAGAGGAATGAAAGCGGGGGACAGCAGAGTCGTAACGCTGAGCGCAGCCGACGCTTTCGGCAACGTCGATGGAATGAAAGCGGGGGACAGCAGAGTCGTAACGCTGAGCGCAGCCGACGCTTTCGGCAACGTCGATGATAGTCTTATCGTGGAAGTTCCGCTCGATCGAGTACCCGGCGATGCCCGAACAACAGGTTCTGTGATGATCGCCGAAAATCCGGAAGGAAACAAACAGCGCGTAACGGTGAGGGACATCAGGGGTCAGGTCGCCGTGCTCGACTACAACCACCCGCTGGCGGGCCGGGAACTCAGGTATACCGTTAAGATACTCGATGTAAAGTAGTCTTCGCAGCAAAATATTGTTGCCTAAAAATGTTAGACTCCGCCATTGCAATGTCGGATTCGTAGCCGGGAGGATTTATGCGAATGCCTTGGTACAGGGTTTTGCTTATGATCGCGATGATTCTGATTGAACCAGTTAGCGGGCCGGCCTTGGCACAGCCCGACGACGCATCCGTTTCTGGGAACAATCTTTCCGCGCCGGGAGATACACCGCGACGTCATTTCAGAGCGGGCGATGTCGCCGATCTGGATACCAGCGAGGCAGCCCGGATATACGAAATCGTCAGAGGCGCCCTGGCCCTGGGATACTCGGCCTCGGGATTTGAAGGCACGGCCAGCTACCAGGCCCTGGCCCGATATAATGATAAACCGTATGTCTCGGCCACTCACGGCAACCACTATGTCAACAACTACGCGAATGACATTGCGGTTGACTACGGCAAGTTCGAGCAGGCGGGGACCCTGCCCCAGGGATCAATAGTCTTCAAGGACAGTTTTACCGTGACAGAAACCAGACAGAGTTTCAGCGAAACGGCGTCGCGTCAGATCACTTTGGGTCCGCTGTTCGTCATGCGAAAAATGGAGGCGGGCTTCAACCCGAGCACCGGCGATTGGCAATACATTCAGATCCAGCCCGACGGTAAAATTTTGGGCATGACCCATGGCGAAGGATCCGACCAGGTTCGGTACTGTATAGCGTGCCATCTTGCCAGAGAACAAAACGACCATCTCTATTTCGTACCGGACGCTCGTCGCCGGCGACCATAGTCCGACGTTTTTTGACCCCGCGTTCATAGCCAATCCAATTTTCTAACCCGCATTTCTCAC
>CAMYOI010000013.1:27915-47254 GCA_947259955.1 uncultured Gammaproteobacteria bacterium | reverse complement strand
GGATCCTCTTGTCGAAGGCGAGCACATCGGATTCGTCGAACGCGTTGGAAAGAGAAAGCATCGCCACCTTGTGGTTGACGGGGGCAAACTGCTTCAGCGGGGGCGCTCCCGCTCTCAAGGTGGGTGAATCAGCGCTGATCAGTTCGGGATATCGCGCCTCAAGATCCTGCAGTTCCCCGAACATACGATCGTACTCGGCGTCACTTATGACGGGGTCGTCCAGAACATGATAGCGATAGTTGTGCTCGTGAAGAGCCGCGCGCAATTTCAAGACCCGATTACGGATCGGAGTGGATACCGCCATTTCAGAATGCCCTCCCCGCAAGTTGACCTGGTGACGCCGTGGTGCCGTTAGCCGCCTGGTGAGTAATGCCGTCTAGAATAGCCGCAGGCTCTTGTCACTCCCAGGCGCAACCCCCTGCTGTTCCATTTCTTGGACAATCTGGCGGATCTGTTGACTGATCCGCTTGAGAGCTTTCTGCGTCATTCCCCGAAGATTGTGATCGACCAGCGTGCCGTTGAGTTCTTTGCACAATACTTTTGCATCCGCCACCATGTCGATGAATACCTGTGGCGGATTTTCGGAACGGGGAATGTTCATGAACAGCGTCAGTCCCCGGGTCAGGAAATCTCCCTCTCCGGGCGGCGGAAGCTTACCATCTCGAGTCAGACTGGCCATGCTGTACTGCAATTTACCGCCGTGCACGTTCGGGTGGCGCTTCTCGTATACCGACCGTTTGCTCAATTGCATGCCGAGTTCGCGGGCACACCTGTGGACGTTCGAACCCCTGAAATCCTGGTTTCGGCCGACAACATTGAGGATCGCCACCGAATCATAGTTCTTGCAAAACTCGTCAAGTTTGCGCGCATAGGCCAGCGCGTCATTGAGTGAAATCGAAAACTTGAAGCGGCGGCCTAACACCTCGGCAAAGCGCAATATCATCTGCGAAAAATGGTTGAGCTCGGATTCCGTGATCGGTCCCGATCTGTCCGCCAACTGCACCGAAATTCCGAAATCGGTGAATTTGGAGGACTCCGGCTGTTTCTCCAGATTTTGCCAGTCACCGTCAGTGTGACGCAAACCAAAGATCCTGCAGCGCTTTTTGATGTCGAACTCGAACTGTCGGTATATACCCAGGGCAGTGTCTCTGTTTATGACGTTGCTTCCCGGAATTCGCGCTACCAGTTCCAGAGGCAGTTTGTCTTCGTCCCCAGCTTCGGAGTCGACCCTGCTTTCCCGATGCTCTATCGATTGCTTCGCCGAGAGGTCTTCCTCCAGGACAGAACCGTCGTCAACCGGCTCCGGTTCCCGGGGTTCGTCTGGCTCTCCGGCGCTGCTTTCCACCCCGAATTTGGGTTCCTTGCGCGGCAGCGGGTCCGTGGACAGGATGGGCTGCCTCTCGAATACGGCGGATTTTGGATTTCTTCTGGGATGCAGCAGCGCGAGTCCGTTGTCGGTATCCTGCCCGTCGGCATCATCGTCACGCTTGTTCGCACGGTACCGGTCATAGGAAACGATCAGTACGACGACAAAAACGATAATGCCGGCGAGCAGTATTGCTGTTTGTAACTCTATCATTGGGCCGCCAACCTGACTGCTTCCTCCACATCCACTGACACCAGCCGGGACACCCCGGGTTCCACCATTGTAACGCCAATCAGTATATTGGCGCTTTCCATGGTGATCTTGTTGTGGGTGATGAATATGAGCTGGGTGCGATCAGACAGGGTTTTCAGCATATCCGTATAGCGTTCCACGTTGGTGTCGTCCAGCGGCGCATCGACTTCATCCAGGACGCAAAACGGGGCCGGGTTCAGATCGAAAAAAGAGAACAGCAGAGCAACCGCGGTAAGCGCTTTCTCGCCGCCGGACAGTAGGTGAATAGTGCTGTTTCTTTTCCCCGGTGGTCGCGCCATCACGGCTACACCGGCATCCAGCAGATCATTACCGATCAACTCGAGGTAGGCGCTTCCACCCGCGAACAACCTCGGAAAGAACTGCTGAAATCTGGCATTGAGCTTGTCGAAGGTATCCCTGAATCTCTCTTTGGTCTCGCGGTCTATTTTCTGTATGACCGATTCGAGTGTTGCCAGCGCCTCGATCAGGTCCTCGTGTTGTTTGTCCAGGTAGGTCTTGCGTTCCGCCTGTTCTTCATACTCCTCGATAGCGACCAGGTTGACCGGGCCGATGCGTTCGATCTTTCGCCCAATTCGATCCAGCGATTCCTGCCATGAGTCCGCTTCGGCATCCTCCGGCATGTCGTCGAGCAGAGCGCGCGGGTCCAGTTCCGCTGCCGCGACCTGCTCCTCCACGGTATCGCGCCGAACGACGGTTTCCTGCCTGGAGACCCGCGCGTTTTCTATTTCCACTCGAATTTCCTGAGCAGCCTTTTCATGAGAGAGCCTCTGTTGTTCCATACTTCTCAATGACGCGTCCAGGCTGTCCACCTCGGACCGGATATCGGCCAGGCCCGTTTCCACGCGCATGCGCCGATCCAGGCGCTCGTTGAGCCGGTTTTCCAGATCGTCATCCGATTTACTTTCGGGATGAAGCATCGACTCCAATTCGCCGAGCCTGTCGCTGTTTCCGGAAAATTGCCCTTCCAATCGCGCGATGTTTCCCGCCAGGGCCGACCGCTCCGTCTCGAAGCGCTGGAATTCCGACTGCACCGTATGCAGCGCCTCCCGTGTCTCGACCGCCCTGGCATTGATCGCCTGCAATTCGGCTTTAAGCCGGTCGCGGCTGGAATTGAGTTTCTGCCTTTTTTGAGCAACCTCGAGCGTTGCAGATTCCGCACGTTTCAGAAGATCCTGTGCATCTGCGACTGCATTCTGGATTTGAACCGTCTGCGCCTGCGCTTCCTGCAGATCCGTTTCGAGCTGCCCGTGGCGATCTGTCAGCTCCAGTTCCCGCGCCTCGATACGACCGAGACGATTGTGGATCTGGGCGCGTTGTCGGGTTTCATCGCTCAGCATGCGGCGCTGCTCCGCTTGATCCTCTTCCAGGGCAAACAGCCTGTGCTGTAATTCTTCGACACGATTCTTCAGTTGTTCGAGCTTCAAACCCGACTGTTCGAGATCCGCCTCCAGGCGTAAGATCTCCTTTCCCCGGATCAGGATACCCGCGCTCGAATCCGGGTCGCTTGCCAGAGCGATCCAATTCCTGCCCAGCCACATTCCCTCGCGGGTTACGACGGATTGATGGGGCCCGAGTGCATGCCGCATCGACATCGCGGAATCCAAGTTCTCCGCCACCGCGACGTTTGCCAGCCAGTCGCCCAGGTCCACGGAATCAGATGAAACCTTTGCCGAGAGTCCCGCGCCGGGTTCCGAATTGGACGGGCTGACCGAACGCTCGACCAGAAACAGGTCAGCTTTTACCTGCCGCGTATCCGGCAGCGTGTCCAGCGATTCGACGCACATGGCACTGGCCCGCGTGGCCAGCACCCGATCGACCGCGCGCTCCCACCCGGGTTCCACGGACAACTGTCCGGCAAGACGCGGTGCGTCGTTCAGCCCGTTTTCCTGCAGCCACTTTGCCAACGCTTCGTTGTGTTCACCCATGGCCGCGGACTGCAACTCACGCAGTGAAGCCAGTCTGGCCGATGTTTCACGATAACCGTGCCGTACCTCATTCGATTGATCGGTCAGCTCCTCCAGGGCGCTGCGGGCATCGCTGATACTTCTATCCAACTCGTCGATTCGGCGCGCGGTTTGTTCGCACAATTCGTCGTGTTCTTCGGCTTCTCTCCTGAGGCGTGTCAGTCCGTCTTCGTCGAACTGGCTCGCCACGGCCGCCAGTGCTTCCAGCAGGCGGCTTTCGCGCTGATTCAGGCTCCTGATCTGTGCCTGGTTTTCGGTTATTCTGGCCTGCTGTACCCGCTTTTCCTGTTCTGGCCCGGCGGCTTCATCGCTGAACCGTTGCCACTGCGTTTGCCACTCGTTGAACGCACTCTCCGCAGCCGATTGTTCCGCCAGCACGGTCGCCAGCGCTTGCCTGGCCGTTTGCTGCCTTGGCGCCAGAACTCCCAGTTCCTCCTCGATCTTTGCCAGCCTGTTCTTGTCGCTGATCAGGTGAGTCGAGGTTTCGCTGCGCACTCGCTCCAGCCGCTCGAACTCCTGTCTCTGCTGCTGCCGGGTCTGCCGGGCGTGTTCGATCTGCTGTTCCGCGCTGGCGATGTCACCGCTGACGCTATAGAACTCCGCCTGCACATTGTTGAACTTGTCGTTGGTTTCGTTTTGCCTGCGGCGCAGTTCCTCGATCTGCCTCTCCGCTGACCGCTGCTCGGAAATTGTGGATTCGAGAGCTGTCTCAAGGCGCGCCAGCCCGGCATCCTTGTCGTTTGCCTGCTTGTCCAGGTTTTGCCAGCGCAGGCTGAGCAACTGCGCCCCGACCAGACGTTCTTCCGCCTTCAGCGTCTTGTAGCGCTCTGCCGCGCCCGACTGTCTTTTCAACCGACGCAACTGGCTTTCCAGTTCGCTTTGAACATCTGCAACCCGGTCCAGGTTTTCCTTGGTGTGCCGGATCCTGTTTTCCGTCTCTCGTCGCCGCTCCTTGTATTTGGAGACGCCCGCGGCCTCCTCGATCAACACTCTCAGTTCTTCCGGCCGGGCTTCGATAACCCTTGAGACCATCCCCTGCTCGATGATGGAATAAGAACGCGGCCCCAGACCCGTGCCGAGAAAGATATCCGTAATGTCGCGGCGGCGGCAGCGCGTCTTGTTGATGAAATAGTTGGATTGGCCGTCGCGGCTCAATTCGCGGCGAATGGAAATTTCATTGTAACGGGAAAACGGACCCGGCGCCCTGCCCTCGTTGTTGTCGAAAACAAGCTCCACCGCGGCCTTTCCAACCGGCTTACGGGCGCTTGAACCGTTGAAAATTACGTCCACCATACTGTCGCCCCGCAGCGTCTTGGCGGAAGATTCCCCCATGACCCAGCGCACTGCGTCGATGACGTTGGACTTGCCGCAACCGTTGGGTCCCACGACCCCCACGATACGCGCGGGTACGGAAACAGTGGTCGGGTCAACAAAGGATTTAAAGCCCGAAAGCTTGATATGTTTAAGCTGCATCGGCAACGGCGATGTCGATCAAGACCATTTGATAGTAAGTCATTACATCCTTAGCTGCCCAATTGGAAATGCGGGCCAGCTTTTTGTCGATGTTGAGATCCGATAGAATCCGCGCCGAAAATTAACACAAGGAATGCCGAATGCCCATGCAGCCGAATCACGAGTTGGAGGTTTTTGAAAATCCAAATCAGCAACGGGATTATACAGTGCGAATCGAAATTCCGGAGTTCACTTGCTTATGCCCGGTCACGGGACAACCCGATTTCGCCACGCTTCTTCTCGAATACGTACCGGACGCGTGTTGCGTAGAACTGAAATCTCTCAAACTCTACATCTGGAACTACCGGAATCAAGGGGCGTTTCACGAGGCCGTCACCAGCCAGATCCATGGTGATCTCGTCAACAGACTGGAACCCCGCTTCCTGCGCTTGACCGGCAGGTTCAACGTTCGCGGCGGTTTGTACACAACCGTTACCGTTGAGCATATCCAGGAGGGCTGGCGCGCGCCGCCCCGGGTGGAACTCGCCTAGCCCGCATTTCGCGCCCATCAAGGTATCAGCACCGAAGATCCAGTCGTTTTGCGGCTTTCCAGATCGACGTGAGCCCGTACGGCATCTTTGAGTGCATAGCGCTGGTTCACCTCGATTTTCACCGCACCGCGGGTAACTACATCGAACAGTTCTTCGGCGGCGGACACAAGATCTTCGCGCTTGGCTGTGTACGTCATCAGTGTCGGCCGCGTCAGAAACAGGGATCCCTTCGCCGCGAGCACGCCCAGATCCAGCGGGGGCACGCTTCCAGAAGCCTGTCCGAACAGAACCATCATGCCAAGGGGCCTCAGACAGTCCAGGGACCGGTCAAACGTGTCCTTGCCGATCGAGTCATAAACCACCGGCAACTTTTCATTTGCGGTAATCTTCTTCACTTCCTCCGCAAAATCCTGCTCTCTATAGAGGATCGGGTAGTCGCACCCGTGTGACCGCGCCAGTTCCGCCTTTTCGGGACTGCCCACGGTGCCGATAACCGTGGCGCCCAGGTGCTTTGCCCATTGGCAGGCAATCAATCCGACGCCGCCAGCGGCCGCGTGGAAGAGGATCGTGTCGCCAGGCTTGACCCGATAGGTCCTTCGCAGCAGGTACTGCACCGTCATGCCCTGCAGCATCATCGCGGCCGCCGTCTCATCGCTGACGCCGTCGGGGACCCGCACAACTCGGTTCGCCGCTAAAACGCGCTGTTCGGCGTAAGCTCCAACCGGAGGGGACGCATAGGCCACCCGGTCACCCTCCTTGATCTCAACCACGCCCGGTCCGACGGCGGAAACGACCCCGGATGCCTCAATTCCGGGCGTAAACGGGCCCGTCGGCAGGGGGTACAGCCCGGTGCGGTGATAAACGTCTATGAAGTTCAGCCCGACTGCCTTGTGGTCGATTAGGATTTCACCGTCACCCGGGGTCCCAGGGTCGATTTCTTCCCACATCATCTGTGCCGGTCCACCCACTTCGTGAACCCTGATCGCCATCGTCATAGTCAATCACCTCTATTCTTGGAATTCGTTGTCAGACCAGCCAGCCTGTAAATTCAACCCGGATCCCGAGTAACGACGCAGGACGCGAAGTTCAGGCGGGGAAACCTAATGTTAGCAAATCGCGGGCCATTACATCACCGTGTCAGACCCTGCCGACGTCGGTACCCGGAAACCATTATTTACGGCTCTCCCTGATCCGATCATAAGCCTTCTGGATCTGCTGGGTCTTTTCCGTGGCCAGCTTCAGCATTTCATCGGGCAAGCCCTTGGCAACCAGTTTGTCAGGGTGATGTTGGCTCATCAGTCGCCGGTACGATCTTTTGACTTCGGCATTACTGGCTGATTTGTCTACACCCAGCACCTGGTAGGCGTCATCCAGCCGCGGGACATCCCGCCGATTGACGCTGCCGGTGCTTCGGACGAATCGCAGTATCTCCTCGATGGAATCGTCGGGGAACCGGAGTCTCGACGCGATTCTCCCCAGCAAGGCCTTTTCATTCGCATCCATCCTGCCGTCGGACAGGGCCGCCTGCACCTGGATTTCAAGAAACATCTGCAATAATGTCGTGCGGTGGTGGCACTCGAGCCTGAACTGATCCAGGGCCTCGTCCAAAGGAAAATTATCCTGTTTGCCCACGCTGAAAAGCTCGATCGCCGCCTTACGCTGCTCGCGGTTGAGCCGCATCTGACTCATGATGTTCTCAACCGTTGCGATTTCGGAGGGTGAAACGTGTCCATCCGCCTTGGCCAGATGACCCAACACCGAAAACGTCGCCGTAAAGAACGCCGCCTGAACCCGCTGCTGATCACCGACCCGCAGAAATTCGACGCGTACGACACCGTCGAGCTTGCCAAGCCCCTTGTCGAACTGGTGACCCAAAGCCGCCCCAAGGGCAGCGCCCAAAGGCCCCCCCATCATGAAACCGAATGCACCGCCTACCAGCTTTCCCCACCAGGCCATATCGTCTTTCTCGTGGATGTTGTGTTTATAAAATTCGAGTGAAGCGTGCAGGCTATTGCTGCAAGGTCAGGGTGTTTCCTCGTTGAGTAAGTTCCACATGCTTGAGGAAGGTCATCCCGAGCAGCACTTCCCGGGCGGCACTGTGAGGATTTATCGACGCGGCAACCCCGGCCAGATTTATACCGCCGATTTCGACGCTGTCCAGCGTTGTGGCGTAGGTCGTGATGAGTCCGTTAGCGGTCTGAACGACCCCGGCAGGCCCCCGTTCGAGGCCAAGCCCGAGAGCAATCTTCTCGGGTATGGATACCAGCGTCGCACCGGTATCCAGAAGAAATTCGACTCGTTTGCCATTGATTTTCCCGCTCGTAACGTAGTGACCGAACCGGTTCCTTTTGAGCACGACACGTTTTTCACCAGCCGGGCCAACGCTGGATTGCACATTGGTATTCGGATTCCTTTGTCTGTCGAGCAGGCCGGAAAACAACCATGTCAATATCAGTGCAGCAAGGATCCATGACGCATAGACCATGATCCTGCCAGTTCGGCCGGTGCCAACGACGGGTCCTTCACCGCTTCGCATGGTGCACCGGCAATGGCGATTTACTCGCCCCCGCGTTTTTCGCAAAGCGCCGGGCGGGGCGAAATACACGACAGAAAAAACATTTTATAAACAGAGACATAAAAACTTTATCTTTTGTGATTTCTTATCTTATGATTGCCGCAGACCTCATGTCGCGCAGCCGATGGGGTCGTCAATCGATTCCACCACCGCGGCATTGCAAAAAACCACCATTATCAGCCAGCCTGCATAGTGCACCCGTATCCCGAGCGATGACGCAGGATAGGTATGTCCGAGCGCCGGTCTGGTGAAATATGCAGGCTGAGCAATCTGGTTGGGCTAATTCGAGCGAGCCGTTACAATCATACACCACCGCAGTATTGAACGCGGTGGCATTACCGGCAAACAAGGCATCGTAATCGAGAGCGAGGATCTATGCGATTAATTTTACTCGGACCCCCCGGCGCAGGCAAAGGCACTCAGGCCCAGTACATTTCAGAAAAGTACGACATCCCGCAAATATCAACCGGAGACATGCTGCGGGCAGCGGTCAAGTCGGGCGGAGCGCTGGGCGTCGAGGCGAAGAAGGTCATGGATGCCGGGCAGCTCGTATCCGATGAGATCATCATGGAATTGATCAGGGAACGGATTTCCGAACCCGATTGCCGTAAAGGCTACCTGCTCGACGGCTTTCCCAGAACGCTGGCGCAGGCCGAGGCGATGAAGAAAGACCGGATTGCGGTCGATGTCGTGGTGGAAATTCGGGTTCCGGACGAGGAGATCATAGCGCGCCTGGGCGGCCGAAGGGTACACCTGTCCTCCGGTCGGACCTATCACGTGACGTTCAATCCACCCAGGACCGCTGACATCGACGACGCCACGGGAGAGCCTCTGATCCAGCGGGGTGACGACAAGGAAGACACCGTGCGCAGTCGGCTCGAGGTCTATCACCAGCAGACACAGCCGCTGATTGCGTACTACTCACGGTGTGCGGAATCGTCGGATGCGGACTCGCCGCGCTATGTGAGGGTCGATGGTACCGGGGGCCTAACGGAAATCAGAGACAGGATTTTCGAGGGCCTGGAGAGCAATGCGGGCTAGGTTCTTCGGGACGGCGCCCAGAGCTCTGAAGTCCAGCGCCGAAAACGGGGGAATCGGCTGTCCTCGAATTCCTCATCATCGATCTCGTGCTCCCGTGTGATCGATCCATCATCACTCAACTCCGAGTCATGGCGCGCCAAAGCCATTTTGACCTGAATAGTCACGTCCTCGGTTTGGTAGCTCTGCGCCGGTTTGACACTCATTAACGGCAGATCCGCGTAACTCAGGCTATCCACCAGCGGGTCCTCGTTCTGTTTCCTGCGACGGCCGGCATTGGCATCGAATTTCACCGCCAGGACCGGCATGAACTCGCGATCACAAACCAGCAGGTCCACCGACCTGCGCAGCACCCGGGACCAGTGCAGACGATAGTCACGCCGGCTGCCTGGAAATTCCAGAATCTGTGCCAGGCTGATCTTCGGAAAAATGATGGCACGGTCCCCCATCACTTGTTGCAGAACTTCGAGATACGCCCGTTCCTCGGGCATGAGAATGGATTGCCTGACCGTATAGGGGGGTACCGTTATCGAGGCGTTCCTTTTACCGCCTCTGAGAACCTTGATCAGCAGGGTCCACCCGCGTGCCGCGAGCACCGAAAGCAGCACCACGAACAGTAGAATGACCAAACCCTGCATAAATTGCTTCCATCAAGATCGAACTTTATCCGTCTAAAAGCCTAGCACGGCGGTATTGGAATGCAGTCCGACGGCGGTGCAAACCGACGACTGTTTCCGTAATTACTTCAGATAATTTACCCAATCTATTGTTTTTGCTATTTAATCTCCTGGAGTTCCACCTCAAAAATCAAAGTCTCATTCGGACCAATGGCGCCTCCGGCCCCTTTCGCGCCGTATGCCAGTTCGCTCGGGATGTAGAAATGATATTTTCCACCGACCTTCATCAATTGCAGCCCTTCCTGCCAGCCCGGGATGACGCCGTTGACCGGAAATGTGGCGGGCGTGTCGCGCTTGTATGAGCTATCGAACTCGGTGCCGTCCATCAAGGTTCCGCGGTAGTGAACTACGACCGTATCCTCGAGTTTGGGGGAAGCGCCGTCACCTTCTTCGACGATCTTGTACTGCAGCCCGCTGTCGGTCTGCATAACGCCTTCTTTTTTCGAATTCTCCGTCAAAAAGGTTTCACCGGCCTGCTTCGTCTTATTGGCGATCGCCGCCTGCATCGCAGAAATCCTGTTCCGCTCCTCGTCTAGAGTTGCCTGGATCTCCTCGGCGGTAAGCTTAGAGCCGGCTCCTGAAAGAATATCCCTGATGCCGGCCGTCAGCGCGTCCGCGTCGACGTCGATGTTTTGCTGTATTCGTTGCGCCATGTTGACGCCCACCGCGTAACTGAGTTTTTGTTTCTGCGTTGCCAGCTCTTGCTGAGCCACGGATACCAGGGGAAGGCAAGCGGTGCCAACCAAAAATATTTTTACAAGATTCATCGGGTTCTCCGTTTTTTGATCAAGCTTCCCGGGGAAGCCATCCGTCGTTGCGACAAGCAGGCATAGCCGCTTGCTGACAAATATAGGGACGAGTTGGCGTGAGTCTAGCACTAAACTTTCCGTAATCCCCGGTAATTTTCCATGCGGCCCGATCCGGGTTCCGCCGTGCGTGACGGGAGTTTCAGGATTTCGGCATTTCACCCACCAAAAGTGCGGGATCGAGCCGTGCCTTGAACCAGTTCATACCCCAGTGCAGGTGTGGACCGGTCGCCCTGCCGGAAGCGCCGACCTTTCCGATCACCTCACCCTTGTCCACGTCCTGCCCCTCGCCTACCAGGATTTCGCTCATGTGAATGAATATCGAACTCACTCCGTGACCATGATCGATGTTGACCGTGGCGCCAGAGTAAAACATGTCCGGGTGCACCAGCGTGACCCGGCCCGGTGCCGGCGCACGCACGGGGGTCCCGCTGGGCGCGGCGATGTCGACCCCGTAGTGCGGTCGCTTGGGTTTGCCATTCAGGATTCGCTGGCTGCCGTAAACACCCGAGATGCGGCCGGCGACCGGCCATTGGAAATCGCTGAGAAAACCCGCGATCCCGCTATCTACAAGCCGCGCCGCCCCGATCAACGCGTTTTCCTTGTTGATTCTCTCCAGGTCCTTCGCCGATGGTGACACCTTGGCGGCAGGCAGTCCGTCGATTCGCTGGATGTCGTATTTCCTGGCTTCGACATTGACGATCTGCTCCCGCCGGCTGCCATCATGGGCGGTAATGCGCAGTACCGCGTTGGGGGATTGGTCGCGGTTCAATCCAATGACAAACCAGCCCTGCGGCGATATACGAAGATTTCTGCCTTCGAATTCGATCCGCGTTCCCGGCGTCACTCGCCCGACCACCATACCGCCCTGGGTCGTATTTCCACGAAGCGCGATGTCCGAATCGGCCGCGGTCACGACGGCGGGGAGGAAAACGAACAACAGCGGGATTAGCCAGCGTGACTTCACCAGGATCGTTCCTGCCGGCCGCTCAGACAGGTCGATCCGTCGTCGGCGCCCGGTTCTCGGATACCAGCCGATCTACGACGTCTTCGATTGCCAGGGTCTCCTGACGCTTGTCTCCCAACCGCCTTATGGTTGCGGTCCGTTCCTCGTCTTCGCGCCGGCCCAGAACGAGAATGACGGGTACCTTCTGCAGACTGTGTTGGCGAACCTTGTAGGATATTTTTTCATTTCGAATATCGCTCTGCGCCTTGATACCGTGCGAGCGAAGCATGGACGCCACCTCCAGCGCGTAGTCATCGGCATCTGACACGATAGTCGCCACCACCACCTGGACTGGCGACAACCAGAACGGCAGCGCGCCCGCATAGTGCTCGAGAAGAATGCCGGTGAATCGCTCCAGCGATCCGAACAGCGCTCGGTGGAGCATTACCGGTGTATGTTTGTGCCCGTCTTCACCGATGTATTGCGCACCCAGGCGCGCCGGCAGATTGAGGTCCACCTGCAGCGTGCCGCATTGCCAGTCCCGTCCAATGGCATCACGCAACACAAATTCCAGTTTAGGCCCGTAAAACGCCCCCTCGCCGGGATTCATTGTGTATTCCAGACCGGTTTCCTTGGCCGCGGTCAACAGGGCTCTTTCCGACGCGTCCCACGTTTCGTCCGATCCGACCCTTTTCTCAGGCCTGTCGGCGTACTTGATGCGGATCTCGTCGAAACCGAAATCACGATAGATGCCCAATACCAGTTCACATACGCTTTTGCTTTCCGCCGTGATCTGGCCCTCCGTACAGAATATGTGCGCGTCGTCCTGGGTAAAAGCGCGCACCCGCATCAGCCCGTGCAATGCACCGGATGGTTCATACCGGTGCACCTTGCCGAATTCCGACATGCGCATGGGCAGTTCCCGGTAGCTCCTCAGATCGTGCTTGAAAACCTGCACGCATCCCGGGCAGTTCATCGGCTTTATCGCCAGCGTGCGATCATCCACGGTCTTGGAAATGAACATGTTTTCGCCGAATGTCTCCCAGTGGCCCGATGCTTCCCACAGGCTGCGGTCCATCATGTCAGGCGTATTGATCTCAGCGTAACCCGCCTCATCCTGTTTGTTGCGCATGTAGTTGATCAAATCCTGGAACAGCGTCCATCCCTTGGGATGCCAGAATACCGCACCGGGCGCCTCTTCCTGGAAATGGAAAAGATCCATCTGTTTTCCGAGTTTGCGATGATCCCGTTTTTCCGCCTCCTCAAGCTGCTTGAGATACAATCTGAGCTGTTTTTCGTTGGGCCACGCGGTGCCGTATATACGCTGCAGCATGGCGTTTCGCGAATCGCCGCGCCAGTACGCGCCCGCCAGCGTGGTCAGCTTGAACGCCTTGCCGAGCTTCCCCGTCGACGGCAGATGGGGCCCGCGGCACAGATCCACGAATTCTCCCTGGCGGTACAGGGTTATCGCATCTCCCGCATCGATGCCTTCGATGATTTCCGCCTTGTATTCCTCGCCAACGCTGCGGAAGTACCGGATCGCATCTTCGCGTTCCCACACCTCGCGACTGACCTTTTCGTCCCGGTCGACGATCTGGCTCATCCGATCCTCGATCTGTTCGAGGTGTTCCGGGGCGAACGGTTCCTGGCGAGCGAAATCATAGTAGAATCCGTTGTCGATGGCAGGGCCTATCGTCACCTGGGTCTCCGGAAACAATTCCTTGACGGCTTCCGCCATGACGTGGGCTGCATCGTGGCGCAGAATCTCCACGCCGTCCTCGGAGTCACGGGTTATTATCTCGATCGATGCGTTGTCTTCTATCGGCCGCGCCAAGTCCCGGAGTTCACCGTTCACACGTATGGCAACGGCATTTCGCGCCAGGGACGGACTGATTCCCTGTGCTACCGCCTCACCTGTCGGAGGGTTGTCGAATTGGCGTGTCGCTCCGTCAGGAAATTCGATCTGTACTGCCATCATTCAAACACCAGATAAAAACGAAGCGCGATTATGATTGATGAAAACCGGACCTTCAATGATATCAAGTCAAAGATTGGTTTATCTTGCTGAAGTCCGAACCCCACAGGCCCACTTGACGCCAATGGCTTGCCGGCCCAAAACAGTTTGCCTGAAACGAAGTCGGGTGATCCTGGCGAGGCCATCACCGGCTCTATGTACCATGGGCGAGCGGCTTCCTGAGGCGTGGGTTTACAGGACGCTTCGAATTTGTTTGACTTGATCGGCACCCCCAACCAACGTTCAACGAAAAGTGACCGATACGCTCATCAAGAATGCCAGACTCGTAAACGAGGACGTGATCCGGGAAGTTGACGTATTGATACGGAACGGCCGGATCGAACGTGTTGACCCTGAAATATCAGCGGTAAATGCGGAAGTTTACGACGCAAAGGGCAACCATCTGCTGCCCGGGCTCATCGATGACCAGGTTCATTTCAGGGAACCGGGCGCCACCCATAAAGGTGAAATCGCAACGGAGTCAGCGGCAGCGATTGCCGGCGGCATCACCAGCTTCATGGAGATGCCCAACGTCAATCCGACCACCACCACACGCACCCGGTTGCACGAAAAGTACCAGCTTGCCGCCCGCAAATCGCGAGCGAATTTTGCCTTCTACCTCGGCGCAACCAATGACAACATCGATGAAATCCGGGCGCTAAAGGCGGGAGAGGCATGCGGTGTCAAGGTATTCATGGGCGCGTCAACCGGGAATATGCTGGTAGATCGGCCCGAGACCCTGGAGAAAATTTTCTCGTCTTCACCGGTCCCGGTGGTGACGCATTGCGAAGACACCCCGACAATCAACGCCAACGAGCAAAGATTCCGGGAGAAGTTCGGAGAAGATGTACCCATCGAGCTGCACCCGGAAATCCGATCCGTGGAAGCGTGTTACAAATCCTCATCACTTGCGGTTGATCTTGCCCGGCGGCATGGCACCCGGCTGCACGTTCTTCACCTGACCACTCAACGCGAACTCGCGCTGTTCGAGGGCAAACCGCTCGGGCAGAAACAGATCACGGCTGAAGCGTGCGTCCATCATCTCTATTTCGACGATACGCACTATGCCGCCAAAGGCGGTCTTATAAAATGCAATCCGGCAATCAAATCCGCATCCGACCGGGAGGCACTCATCAGGGCTGTAATCGACGGGCTGATCGACGTCATCGCCACGGATCACGCCCCGCACACCTGGGAAGAGAAGCAGCAGACGTACTTCGAGATGCCTTCGGGCCTGCCGCTGGTCCAGCACGCACTAGTCTCGCTCCTGGAGCACTACCACCGCGGAATCTTCAGTCTGGAGCTAATCGTGCGCAAGTCCGCCCACGCGCCGGCTGAGGTTTTCGGTGTAGCGGACCGGGGTTTCATTCGTGAGGGATACTGGGCGGACCTCGTGCTGGTGGATCTGAACAGACCGTTTACGGTAAACAGGGAGAATGTCCTGTACAAGTGCGGCTGGTCACCTTTCGATGGTGAGACCTTCCACTCTTCGGTGGTGGCGACATGGCTCAACGGCGTCCTGGCTTACAACGGTCACACGGTATCGGATAGCGTGCGCGGACAACGGTTGCAGTTGGACAACTACCAGGCGCGCTGAGCTGCACCGGCAACCGCCCTCACCATCGTTCATCGGCGCGGGGCGCGCCTCCTACATCTGGGGACTGGGCGCGCCTCCTACGCCTGTTGCTCGATAAATCTGATCGCCGCGCCCAGGCGCTCCAGCGTCTCCTGCCTGCCCAGTATCGACAGCGTTTGGTCTATCGGCGGTGAAACCGGCTCACCTGCCAGCGCAATGCGAATGGGTTGCGCGACCTTGCCCAGACCCATTCCCAACTTTTCCGCTATGTCATGAATCACCGAATGTATGGATGCGGCATGCCAATCTTCCAAAGCCTGGAAGCGCCCGGTGGCGGCTTCGAGCACCTCCCGGGCCGGGTCCTTGAAATGCTTGCGCACCGCTTTTTCATCGAATTCGGCGGGCGGCACGTAAAAGAACCGGCTTCGCTGCACGAGTTCCACCAGCGTCTTAGAGCGTTCCTGATTTGCCCGCAGCACGTCCCGCCAGTTGTCCATCTGGTCGATGGCGATACCGGCGTCGCTGAAATACGGCTCTGAATACCGTCTGAGTTCATCCAGTGAGGCGGATTTCATATATTCATAATTGACCCAGAGGAGCTTGTCCGGATCGAAGACGGCGGCACTGCGGTGCACATCCTCGATATCGAACAGATCGATCATTTCTTCAATCGAGAACATTTCCCTGTCGCCGTGCGACCAGCCGAGCCGCACCAGATAGTTCAACAAGGCGTGTGGCAGGTAGCCCTGATTCCGGTACTCCGTCACGGCGACCGCGCCGTGACGCTTGGACATACGCTTTCCGTCCTGCCCGAGGATCATCGGTACGTGGGCGTATACCGGCAAATGCGCGTCGAGCGCTTTAAGGATGTTGATCTGCCTCGGCGTATTGTTGATATGGTCATCACCCCGGATGACGTGGGTAATACCCATGTCCATATCGTCGACCACAACGGTCAGATTGTAGGTCGGCACGCCATCGGACCGGGCAATGATCAGATCGTCCAGTTCCTCGTTGCCGATCTCGATCCTGCCCTTGATCTGGTCGTCGATGATCACGGCGCCGGACAGCGGATTCCGGAATCGGACAACCGGGGACGACGCGCCCGGGACGGGTTCACGATCGCGGCAGCGGCCGTCATAGCGCGGCTTGAGACCCTTTTCCCGCTGCTCCGCCCTCATTCTGTCCAGCGCTTCTTTGCTGCAGTAGCAGTGATAGGCGTGGCCGCTGTTCAATAACTGCGAGACCACCTCCCCGTAGCGTTCCATGCGCCGAGTCTGGAAATAAGGGCCGTCATCGTAATCCAGGCCGAGCCATTCCAATCCGTCGAATATCGCCCGAACGGATTCCTCGGTAGAGCGTTCGAGGTCCGTGTCCTCGATGCGCAGCACCATGCGCCCGCCGACCTTTCGGGTATAGAGCCAGTTGAACAGCGCCGTGCGCGCGCCGCCGATATGCAGATAGCCAGTGGGGCTGGGAGGAAAACGGGTTACTACCGACACGACCGGTCGCTCGCTCCCTCTCGGTGTTTTTCTGAAGCCGCGCACAGTCGAGCCCGGTAAAAAATGGACTCCAGCATGGCGTAAAGGCCGTTGCTGCGGGTCGGGCTCAGGTGTTGGGCGAAACCGATGTCGGATAAAAAATCCGCAGTGCTGGCGAGCAACTCATCCGGGGCGCGGTCATTGAAAACCCGGAAAAGCAGGGCAATCAGTCCCCGCACGATCGCGGCATCGCTGGTGCCGTCGAAATGCAGGCGGCCGTCACGCATTTCGGAGCGTATCCACACCTGCGACTGGCAGCCGTGGATCCTGTTCTCCTCGATTTGCCAGTCTGCCGGAAACTCCGGCAGCTGCTTGCCGAGGTCGATCAAATACTCGTAGCGCCCCATCCAGTCGTCAAAGAGATGGAATTCACTCACCAGTTCATCCTGTGCTCGTTCGATTTCGTTCGACATCGTACTCATGATCTCCGCCAGCGCGTGCCTTCGGGGCCATCCTCGATTGCCACTCCCATATCGGCGAGCCGGCCCCTCACCTTATCCGCCTTGCCATAGTCTTTTGCCTCTCGGGCCGCGTTCCTGTCCAGGATCAGCTGCTCGATCAAGGCGGTATCCAGGTCCTTTGCACCCTCGCCAAACCACCGCGCGGGATCCTGCTGCAGCAGGCCCAGGACCTCGCCGCAGCGCTTGATCGACGATTTCAAGAACGCCCGTTGTGAACTTTCAGTGGTGGTGTTGGCCTGTCTGGCCAGAGAAGACAATTCCGCCAGCGCTCTGGGCGTGTTCAAATCGTCGTCAAGCGTGTCGATGAAACCACTCGGCAATTCCACCTGAGGCACGTCCTGTACATCCGAAAGACTGCGCAGGGTCTGATACAGGCCATCCAGGCGGCGCTTCGCCTGCGCAAGGGTATCGTCGCTCCAGTCCAGCGGCGCCCGGTAGTGTGCATTCAACAGGGCAAGCCGGATGGCCTCGCCCGGAGCCTCTTTCAGAAGGTTCCGAACCAACAGCACGTTACCCAGCGATTTGGACATCTTTTCGCTGTTGACGTTCACGAAACCGTTGTGCAGCCAGTAGCGCACGAACGTGGTGCCATCGTGCGCACACGTGCTCTGGGCGATTTCGTTCTCGTGGTGAGGAAAAATGAGGTCGTGGCCACCACCGTGAATGTCGATCGTCTCGCCGAGGTGCGATGCGGCCATGACCGAACACTCGATATGCCAACCGGGACGGCCCCTGCCCCAGGGACTGCTCCAGCCTGGCAACTCTTCGGTAGAGGGCTTCCACAGCACGAAATCACCAGGGTCATTTTTATAGGGGGCGACCTCGACCCGCGCACCGGCCAGCATTTCCTCCCGGTCCCGGTGAGACAGTTCGCCATAGCGCGGATAGGAGGCCACGCTGAACAACACGTGACCCTCGGCCGCATAGGCGTGTCCCTTGTCGATCAGGTTGGAGATCATCTCGATGATGGAGTCGACGTAGTCGGTGGCCCTTGGCTCCGCGTCCGGCGGCAGCACACCCAGTTCAGCCAGATCTTGGTGATAGGCGCGGGTGTATCTGGCCGCGATCTCCGAAATCGCCACGCCTTTTTCTGCCGCCGCCAGATTGATCTTGTCATCGATATCGGTGATGTTCCTAACGTAGCAGAGACCGGGAAATTCCAGCCTCAATACGCGGGCCAGCACATCGAACACCACCGCGGGTCGCGCGTTGCCGATATGGGCATAGCTGTACACCGTTGGCCCGCAGACATACATGGTGACTCTTGCGGGATCCCGGGGAACGAACTCTGCTTTATTGCGAGTCAATGTGTTGTAAAGATGCACGGATCGTCCTGCTCTACTCCATATGTCTTTCCAGAAAGCGGGCGTAGTCTTTCACAATTTGCGCATGATCAAAAGCCAGCGGTGACGGCAGATCGTCGATGCAGAATAATTCCGCTTTTGCAGCGTCGTCGCCACCGGACGGTTGTCCATGACCGGAACCGCGGAAAACGACGCTGACGACGTGTCCGCGAGGGTCCCTGCCCGGCTCGGAGTAAACGCCGAGCAGCGCGTCGAGGCGCACCGACAAACGTGTCTCTTCCAGCGCCTCTCTGACCGCCGCCTGCTCCACCGTTTCCCCGATCTCGACGAATCCGCCCGGGATGGCCCAACCCATGGGTTCATACCTGCGTTCGACCAGTACGATATTGCGTCGGGACTGTCCTGCAAGATGGATGATGACGTCTGACGATACCGGGGGCGTGACGGGATTTCTCATTGCTCGAGTGCGATGAAGGTATATCCAATCGGTTGTGTCGGGCCATTCGGGCAGCCGAGCAGAACCTGACCGGAACCCGTGATGGTTGAGCCCTCGACCGAGCCTGACACGCTGGTATTGACCGGACAGGGAAATCCGCCGACGACACACTGTTCCGTCGTCGTCGAGGAAAATTTGTTGCCGTCCAGCCCGATGCTCCCGGGCAGATCGCCCGGACACACGATTCCACCGATCGACTCCAGAATCACGAATCCGTCCAGCGTAATCGTGATCCGCAATGGCGACGAAACCCCGTTGACGGATGAGGTCCCGTTGTACACACCGGCAAACTCCGTAGG
>CAMYOI010000013.1:21767-27798 GCA_947259955.1 uncultured Gammaproteobacteria bacterium | reverse complement strand
TCTAAAAAGTAATCACGATTGGGTCCGCCCCGGCCCCGGCTGCGGGTTAGGATGGATGCGATCCGTTCATCGCTCAACTCGTCGACGAACTGGGGATGACTGGTATCCACAACGAACGCGAGACCCGGCCTGATTTTCTCATCGATGTGCAGATCCAGCAGTGTAGGCACATACGCCTGCTTTATCATTTCCCGCTGCCAGAGGTATTGCAGTACCGACTGTCTGTTGCTCCGGCGAACCCGGAATGCACGGCCCAGACAGGACCCCCCGGCAGCCAGGCCGAATACGAGACCGGGTTGTTCGGGGGTCCCCCGGTACACGATGGACCGAAGGCACAGCGCACGTCTGAATCCGTAGATCTTTGCCGGCGCAGCTTCAATGAACTCGAAACCCGGCCGCCACATCAACGACCCGTATCCAAATACCCATAGATCACCGTCGGGCAAATCCGGGCAGTTTACAGGACGGTTTGCGGGCACTATCGAGCTACCACTATGCGCCGGCAGGGTGCATCACACTCACACAGAATGGCGCTCACCACCGATCCGATTTTGTCTTCGACGTGCGCCACGGCGCCGGCATAGACATCGCGAAATTGCTCCTCGGTAACGAGGCACTGCCCCCTCAACCAGTGGATCTCAGCGCGAGTCTGCAAAACGACCTGCCAGAACCCGCCGCTGTCGAGTCCCTTCAGCAGGAACCCGTCGAAATCGCTGACGGCATCTTCGCCTGTCGTGTATGTCGCCGCATGGTACTGGATCTCAGTTCCCGCTTCGGCCGGCCCGGAGCTATCGGCCGCAAAACGGGGTCGCATAATCGTCACCGAGATTTTGTCCGCCCGTTCGAGCACGCGCGAAGTTTCGTAGTGCCCGGGCAGCCCCTGCACGATCCGGTCAAGTTCACCGTCGGCATATACCGCAGATGCCGCCAGCGCCAGAACCCGAATAATGCCGCATGCCAAGGCCTTGAGAAACCGGTTACCCATAGCCACCCTGTTTGTCACCATGGCAATCGGTCCATATCAACGTTACCCCCCGACACGATGATACCCACTCTTGCTCCGCTCACGTCCAGCCTGCCGGCAAGGATGGCCGCCAGCGGCAGAGCTGCCGATGGCTCCACTACGATCTTCATTCGTTCCCACATGGTTCGCATGGCGTGGATGATCTGCTCCTCGCTTACCGTAACCACATTTTCGACATGTTGCCCGATGATCTGCAGAGTTCTTTCCGAGAGGGGCGCCAGAAGTCCATCCGCGATGGATCTCGGCTCATCGACCGGGATCAGTTTCCCCGCCCTGAAAGAGCGAAAAGCGTCATCGGCGCCTTCCGGTTCCACACCCACCACCCTGGTTTGCGGCGATAATCCGTGAGTCGCGAGGGCCGTACCGCTAATGAGGCCGCCGCCACCGATCGGCGTTATGATCATATCGAGCCCGGGTGCTTCCTGTAACAATTCCAGCGCTGCGGTTGCCTGACCCTCGATCACATCGTTGTCATCGTAGGGATGGATGAAATGCGCGCCGGTGTCGTCCACCACGGCAGCCATCGCTGCTTCACGGGCCTGATGTCCCGGGTCGCAATAAACGATGGTCGCGCCGTAACCGGCTACCGCTTCCTTTTTGACACCAGGTGCGCTGCGCGGCATGACGACAACGACTTTGGCATTTCGCGATGCCGCAGCCAGCGCCACCGCCGCCGCGTGATTACCGGAGGAATGTGTTGTAACGCCGCGGCTAAGCTGATCGTTGCTCAGCTTGCTCACGGCGTTGGTTGCACCGCGGATCTTGAACGCGCCGACCTTCTGAAAATTCTCACACTTGAAACAGACATCACCGCCGGTAATCCGGTTGATGGTCGTCGATGCCAGCACGGGGGTCCTGTTGATGAACGGCGTTATCCGCTCAGCTGCTCCGCGTATATCCGCGATTGTCGGGTATTCAAACATGTGGGGTGAGATTATAGCTTCAGACCCAGCCTCCGGCCCTCGTAGATTGCCGCCGGGGCCTGTCTGGGAGAAACACAATCTCCAATGGTGTGCAATATCAGCGGCGCTCCGCGCAGCTCTTCCTCGAGCCAGGTTTGCGGTTCGTTGACGCAAGCCAGGACGAGCGTATCGAACTCCCGCCTGGATTCCGTTGCGGTCATAAAGTTGTACAAGGTGGCGCTGCCGCCGGCCCAGGACCTTAACACCGAATTGGTTATGAACTCGGCCCCCAGCCGGCTAAGCGTTTCCCGTAGCGGAATATCTGCGGATGTCCGCGTCAGTTCACGTCCCACATAGGGATCGGGCGTAACGAGGCACACCTTGTGCCCCCGCTCCGCCAGGTACCAGGCGGTCCCGACACCGCGCCATGTGCCGGTATCGTCCAGAAGCAGTATGCGATCTCCGGGCCGCACCGCCCGATTCATCACGTCTTCGACAGAGAAGACGTTGGCCGCATCGACCCCCGGTAGACGTTTAACACCCGGAAGCACCCTCTGATAACCGGATTCCGCCGGTTGGGAACCGGTGGCAAGAACAATCGAATCGGCGCCGAAGGACCTGACGTCATCCGCATCCACCGGCGAGTTGTAGCGCAGGTCGACATCCAATCGATCTAACTGGCCTTCGTACCAGTGCAGGAAATCCAAAATCTGTCCTCGCCGGGGCTGCTGTCCCGCGAGGCGAAATTGTCCTCCCAGTTCACCTGACGCTTCGACGAGAGTCACCCTGTGACCGCGCATCGCCGCAACGCGGGATGCCTCCAGCCCCGCCGGTCCTGCCCCCACGACTAGGATGTCTTTTGCGACCTCCGCGGCGGGATAGGGCTCCGTTCCCCACTCGAATTCACGTCCTGCCGAAGGATTGATCAGGCAGCTGATCCAGTAGTCTCTGGAGCGCCGGCCCCAGCATTGGTGATTGCAGGAAATGCAGGGCCGGATGTCTTCGGGTTTTCCTTGGATCGCCTTGTTCGCGAGCTGCGGATCGGCGATCTGACCCCGTACGATAGACACCATATCCGCCTGGCCCGAGGCGATGACGTAGTCGGCGTTCTCCGCGGTTCGAATGTGGCTCTCCGCCTGCACCCGGGCATGCTTCACAACGCGCTTGATGGCCTCTGCATAGGACGCGCCGAGCTTGTCCTCGTATAGCACGGTGGGGATCAGGCGGGTGAAGTCGAAGTACCCGCCCGTGCCCACCGTGACGTAGTCAAAGAGCGCACGCTCGTCATGCCAGGCGGCGATCCGTTGCTGCTGATCGAGGGACAACACTTCGGGATACGCAGGATCCACGCTGATTGCCATGCCGATTATGAAGTCGGGCCCGGTTTCTTCTCGGATACGGCTCAACACCTCGTTCGAGAACCGCATGCGGTTCTCGAACGAGCCGCCATACGCGTCGTCACGCATATTGGTTACAGGCGACCAGAACTGCTCGATGAGCGCGTTGTAAGCCGCCATCAGTTCGCAGCCGTCGAAACCGGCCTGCTGTGCACGGCGCGCCGCGTCCGCGAACGAATCGACAATTTCCCTGATCTCGTCAACGCTCATGGCGTGGCTGCCATCGGTGTCATGCATTGACGGCAACCCGGAAGGTGACCAGTTGGGTTCGTAGGAATTATCCCAGTCGCCGTGGGCGCCGACGTGGTAGAGCTGTTGGATCATGACGGCGTCATACTCGTGGCAGGCCTTCGTGATCTCCCGGAAATGCGGGATCACCGAGTCATCGTCGTGGCGAAAATTGCCTCGAGTCAGCACGCCTGTCCTGTGCACGGGGACCGGCTCGACCACGATCATGGCGGCCCCACCCTCGGCGCGTGCGGCGTAATAGCCCAGATGCCGTTCCATCGGCAGCCCATCGACGCTCATGTTGGCGGTGTGGGCGCCAAAATTGATTCGGTGCTTGAGCGTCCGGCTGCCCAGCGGTAGCGGTTCCCGGAGGTGATTGAATGTGCTGCTCATGTCTTTAATAGCCTCGAATGACTGCGTCACCCCATGCAGGGCAGCTCCGGCGCGGCACGTCGACTCAGCAATTCGGCCGGGCCGTCCCGAATCACGATATTTTCCTCGTGAACCATCATTTTTCCCGGGGCGAACGTCATGCCGGGCTCAATGGTTACCACCATTCCCGGGGCCAGCACGGTGTCGTCACCGGGCATGTTGGACGCACCTTCGGTCAATTGCATGCCCAGCCCGTGGCCGAGACGTCCAACGGCGTTGCCGAGGGCCCCGCCCTGCTCGAGTATTGCCCACATGGCCTCGTAAAGCTGCGCATGTGTGACGCCCGGCCGTGCTTTGTAGATTCCGGCTTCGGTGGCCCGAAACACGACATCATAAGCCCTTCGAGCCCCATCCGTGGTGTCCCCGAAGGAAAAATTACGATCGAAATCGCAGAAGTAACCGTCGTAGGTGGTGCCGGTATCTATGACCAGCACATCGCCCGCTTGCAGTGTTCGGTCAGTCGGTCCCATGATGATGTTGTCGTATCCCCCGTAACCCGAGGCGCCGATCAGGTAGGGAGAAGTGTCCGCACCCCGTCTCAGCAAGTCGATTCTGAATTGCTTGCAGATTTCGCGTTCGGTCTGTCCCGTCGACGCATAGGTCGGCAAGTGTTCGAATCCGGCAGACGTGACCTCGCAAGCGATCCGGATTTTGTCGATCTCGGCTTCCGATTTAACGGAACGCAAACGATGGATGATGTCGCTGCCGTCTACCAGATCGATGTGGCCGGTGGCGTCACGAAGCCGGTGGAAATCCGTCAGCGGCATGCGCAGGTTGGTCTCATGG
Organism: uncultured Gammaproteobacteria bacterium; assembly: GCA_947259955.1. GTDB lineage: Bacteria > Pseudomonadota > Gammaproteobacteria > Arenicellales > JAANXG01 > JAHEKE01. The sequence goes on along the minus strand of CAMYOI010000013.1, from coordinate 23,029 downwards.
CCCATGGGCATACCCAGTCGACCATGCACCTTGCAGATGTCACACAGCAATCGACTGACCAGGCTGACACCGTCGTCCTCAGGCCTGGGCGCTGGCCAGCTTCGTATATCTTCCAACCAGGTTTGCTGCATGCCCGCCACGCCGATCTCCGGAATGACGGCGATGGGTTTTCCCTCGCGGGGGACCACAAGGAACCAGGGTCTGCTCGGGCTCTCCCAGAACTGAGTATGGAAACCGGAGAAATAGCGCACTTCCGGCTCCGTACTGAGCAGAATGGCATCGACGCGGCTGGCCGCCATCAGTTCCTGCGCGCGACGGGTACGTTCGGTGTACTCGTTCTCCGGGAATCCTCTGGCGGTAATCGCCGCTTTACTCATAAAATCGCGTCCATGCAGGCGCGCAGCGAACTTGAAAAATCTTCGATATCGGATTCAAGCGTGTCCCATGAACACATCAGGCGCACTCCGTCGTCGCCAATGAAGGTATAAAACACCCAGCCCAGGTCGTGCATTTGGTTGATCACCGTTTTTGGCATCCGGGCAAACACGGCGTTCACCTGTACCGGCAATAAAATTTCGACGCCATCGATGCCGGATACTTCCGCAGCAAGCACCTGCGCCATCGCGTTGGCGTGGCGGGCATGGCGCAGCCAGGCGCCATCCTCCAGCATGCCGATCCACGGAGCCGACAGAAATCGCATTTTCGACGCCAGTTGACCTGCCTGCTTACGCCGGTAATGGAAATCCTTGGCAAGCGCCGGATTGAAAAAAAGGAGCACATCACCCATTGGATTACCGAGTTTGGTGCCGCCCAGACTGAGCACGTCGATTCCGATTTTCGAGCTGATTTCTCGGGGCGCCACGTCAAGGGCCCCGACCGCGTTGGCGAATCTGGCTCCGTCCATATGTATGCCCAGCCCGTTGCGTCTTGCGATATCGACGATAGCCGCCAGTTCTTCCACACTGTACAGGGTCCCCATCTCGGTGCCCTGAGTCACACTCAGCGCGGCAGGCCTGGACCAGTGCACGTCGGATTTTCGGCTGGAAGCGGCCGCTTCCAGCTCCGACAGGCCCAGTTTGCCTCGATCTCCGCCAATGGTGAGCAGCTTGGCACCCCCGGTGAACATCTCGGGCGCACCGCATTCGTCGGTCTGTATATGTGCCAGCTCGTGACAGATGATGCTGTTGAAAGGCCGGCACATCGAAGCCAGGGCAAGGGCGTTGGCGGCCGTTCCGTTGAACACGAAGTACACGCTGCAATCG
>CAMYOI010000013.1:0-21616 GCA_947259955.1 uncultured Gammaproteobacteria bacterium | reverse complement strand
CCCTGAATTTGCCCGCATCAGTGCTTCCCACGCCTCGGGAGCGATGGGTGCGTAGTTATCGCTGGCGAATTGTTTTTTATCGAGTGACATGACAGACCTTGCGGGGGTGGGGCGCACGATAATAAAAAGGCGGATTCCGAAGAACCCGCCTTTCAATCGTGGGTGGAATTAATCGCAGCGCTATTCCGTTACGATACGAGGTCTCAGTATGACCGAGATTGCCCGACGGTTTCTTTGCCGGCCCTGTGAGGTAGTGTTTTCCGCTATGGGTCGCGACTCTCCGTAACCGATCGTCTCGATTCGATTTGGAGATATGCCGTATTCCTCGACGAATTTCCGTTTGACGGCATTGGCCCGACGCTCGGAAAGCCCCTGATTGTATTCGTCGGTGCCAATCCAGTCGGTATGGCCCTCGATCGTCATGGTGATATCCGTGGATTCCGTCAGCACCGCACCGATCTGCCTGAATTGGGGTTCAAATACCGTTTTGATATCCGATTTATCGAATGCAAACTCCACCAGGAGTTCGAAGGTATCTACGACCTCCTTCTGGATGGGAACGGATTCCGGTTCCGGTGCCACCGCGACGACCGCCTTGGGTTTCTTGAAGTGCCAGTTGAACACCAGTCCGACAGCATCATCATTGTTCGATTCCCCGCCCACGTCATAGAAGTGCTGGTAGCCTAAACGGAGTTCCATGTTGTCGGACAGCATGGTCGAAACGCCGAATCCGGCCTGGATTTCCTCGGTCGTATCTTCGGTAACGTCAGCGGAATCAAACGAAAAGCTGCTGATTCCAAGGGAAATAAAGGGCCGCCACTTTTTAAGGCCGAAAAATCGATAAACATTGGCCGACAAGGGGGTAATACTGGTATCGCCACTCAAATCCGTTCCCAGAAAAAGGTCCGTAGCCCACTTGTCGTTGAACTGGTATCCCACACCGACGCTCCCCACCACGGGATCGTCGATGTCCGGTCCCCGATCTTTGTCAAGTTTGAACAAATTCAGTGCCGCGCCTGCATAGAAATGCTTTTCACCGTCCGCCGCACTCAGACCCGGCACGATGACAAAAGCCAGTAGTGAAATAGCCGCTATTATCTTTCTCATTTTTTGATCCCGGTTGGAATGTTGGTATTATTAAGCAATCAAATTGGGTAACATGGGTGCCGATAGTCTAATATCAGAAACGAGGTTTGGCTCACATTTTGTCGGAAAACCTGATCCGTTCGCTACAACGACATATGTTAACCATAAAACCATGCTACAAATAGGGATCCCTCCTATAACTTCCAGAGATCACCAATATGTGGAAAAAACCAACTGAATCAGATTCACCCTCAATGGAAACTCGGCCGGTCGAGCCGGCGATAGAACCCAGAGCCGCTCCGGTTACCAGCTCGAGCCCCAGCCCCGCGTCTTCCACTCGGAGCTCCGCGCAATCGGGCACATCGATCATCGGTTCCTCGATTGCGCTGCGCGGTGACATCTCCGGAGAAGAGAACCTGGTCGTCAAGGGCAAAATAGAAGGCACTTTGAATCTGCCCAACAACGACATCCAGATAGATCCTGAGGGCCGCGTCAAGGCGGATCTGATGGCAAAGAAAATCTCTGTTGCCGGCAAGGTCCGCGGCAATCTCAACGGCAGTGAACGGGTGGTTATCCAGAAATCCGGGGAAGTCGAGGGCAACATCGTCGCCCCCAGGGTCGTTCTCGAAGATGGGTGCAAATTCAAGGGCGCGGTCGAGATGAATGCGGATGTGGGCTCTGCGCCCAAAGCGGCCAAACCGGGCGCTTCCAAAGACCAGGCGCAGGCTTCCAGTACATCGAAACCGGCTGCCAGCGCTGGATTGCCACGTGCCTCCGGGTCGGCTTAAGTTCAAGGAAAAACCGACACCAACAGCCGAAATTGAACCATCGGTTCCCCGGACGCACAATGTGCGCTCGGGTATATTTCCAATAATTCGGGATATTCTGGACCAAAAACAGATTTCAGTGCTCGATCTTGGGCCACCAACGTCCAAGAAATATCGGTATTTGTGCGGATCTGGTGCCCGCGTTTACTGGGACAACACGCCAGGCAGCATCAGCAATGCGTTCCATGGTCCGGGAGTCGATGACTTTTCCACCTTTCTGAATGACTGGGGGCCTCCAAAACTGGACGGTCCCCTTGGTCTCGTTCTTGCTTGGATTTATTTCGACTACATGGAACTGGAGGACTTAAAAACCTGGTTCATCAAATTGAATGAGTCTGTTGCAATCGGAAGCCGTGTGTATTTTCTCATCCATCATGCGGCACATATCTCAGACAGCGCACCTTTGTTCGACGTAGAGCTGGACGACGTACTCCGATACAGCACTGACAGCATGAGCAGAGAGGCACCCCGCCACCCGCCAAAACAGCTGGAACAACTCATGCCGGGTTTCGAGATCGAAAAACTCTTTCTCATGAGCAACGGTTTGCAGGAACATCTGTTCTACAAAAAGCACTGAATTCATCCGCACCCGTCAGATCGATGCCCGGCTTTGCGAATGTGCGCTATTCCTGGGGTGTAAAAACCAGTTCATGCCACTTGGCATAGGCGCCATGGTTGCCACCGCAGGGGTACACCTCCGCCGCCACGAACTCGATCGACGCACCCTGCTCGATGTCATGGACTCCGGCATCGATCGGTACGATGCGGTCCGGGCAATTGACGCGCCAATTGGGGCAATCACAGATCAATTTTCCCATGGACATTGGGTAGTTTCCCTCCGCAATGGTTGAGCCATCGACGTCGATTTTGAATTTTGGATTACCGTCGAACTCAAGCTGGGCCATCAAAGTAACCCGGTAGCTGCCGCTGGCGCCCGGAAAAGACACCCTGCAAACCCCGGTTCCGGAGCCGGCCCTCAAGCCCCAACCCCCATCCCGATTGGTCCATTCCTTGGAACAGCTGAAATCCGTAAAAGCGCTGAGACGGACCTTTTCGATTTGCTGCCGCGAATCGGCCTGGGCGACTTCTATGGCTTCAGATTCCTGGTCGTTTGCTTCATTGGCCTCCTGCCCGCTATCGTTGCCCGCATCCTGGCCGCTTTGCCCCGTTGATGACTTGGCTGAAGAAGTTTTTGCGTCACCACCTCCACCGCTCGCCACCTTTTCCACCTGATCACAGCTCGCGGTCACCATTGCCAATGCAAGGCTTAGAGCGACTGTAAATAACGTTGAGACGACTTTTTTCATTCAACACGAACCGTTGCGATGTGTAAGCGTGCAAAGTAGCTCAAAGCCGAGGGCCGATCAATGGTTATCGCCACATTGGTGCGATACTCGGGCTGGTCATGGCATTGGAATGGCCTGAACTCTTGAGGGGATATGGTAACCGGCCTGCACCGCGGGCCGCCGTGCAATCTCGACATACCATCTCTTCAGGTTCGGATAGTCGTTGAGATCCATGGTCTGATAGTCGAAACGGGAGATCCACGGCCAGGTTGCGATATCTGCGATCGAATATTCGACCGCGAGGAATTCGTGATCGCTGAGCCTTGCATCAAGCACGCTATAAATTCTGCGGTTTTCGGCCAGATAACGCCGCTCGGCATATTCACTCTCTCCGGGATTGAACTTGACGAAATGATGGGTCTGTCCAAGCAGGGGGCCGACGCTGCCCATCTGGAACATCAACCACTCTATTACCCGCCAGTAGCGCTCTCCCCTGGCGGGAAGCAGACGACCAGTTTTTTCGGCGAGGTACATGAGAATAGCGCCGGACTCCATCAACGCCATGCCATTTTCACGATCGATTATTGCCGGAATCTTATGATTCGGACTGATTTCAAGGAACACCGGGCGGTGTTGCTCCCCCTCGCCAATGTTGACCGGGTGGACCTGGTATCGCAGACCGGTCTCCTCCAGCATGATCGAAACCTTGCGCCCGTTGGGCGTATTCCACGTGTACAAATCGATCATTGACATTTTCTCTTCCTGAATTGCCTCGGCCCTTGCGGCGATGAACGACGGGCTACACTAATACCTGGCAACCTTCGGCGGCGCATGTAATCTGTTGTCCAGCGTTCCCAGGTGGTGCTCCAGCACGCTCGCGAACCGCAGTAATTCCCGCTCGCCCCGGTACTTCCCTACGATCTGAATACCGACCGGCAAACCATCCGGCGTAAAACCGCACGGCAGCGAGATCGACGGGTGAGCGGTCACGGTGATCAGAGAACAGCTCTCCATCCAGTCGATGTAAGAGTTCATTTTTACGCCTTCGATTTCCTCGATCCACTCCATATCAACGGAGAACGGCGTCACCTGCGAAACGGGGAGCAGCAAAAAATCATAACTCTCGAAGAATTCTCTTACGCGGTGAAACAGCTCGGTTCGCGCCTTCTGGGCCAGCGACACATCCAATGCGCTCAACTTCAAACCCTGCTCTACGTTCCAGATGACGGTGTCCTTGATGAGATCGCGATGGCCGGCCAGATCGTGGTGATGGCTCGCCGCGAAGATCCCGGCCCGGAGCGTCTGAAACACGTCACCGGCACCTGCAAAATCGGGATGGTTTTCCTCCACCGTACAACCCAGATCGGAAATCCGCGGCAGCACGCCCTCCAGTACATCGATGACCGCCCGCTCGACCATGAACTGTCCCAGGTCGCTGCTCCAGGCCAGGCGTGCATGCTTAAAGCCCCCCCCGGAAACATCGTCGAACCGGGCATCCACGCTCGAGAATGAAACCGGATCGCGCCGGTCCTCGCCGGCCATCACCGACAGCAGCAGCCCGACGTCGCGCACCGAGCGCGCCATCGGGCCCACCACCGACATCGTCCCCCATGCGTTGTCACAGGGGTACCTGGGAACACGTCCTGGTGAGGGGCGCAATCCAACCACGCTGTTGAAGCTTGCCGGGTTGCGAACCGATCCCCCGAGATCGCTGCCATCCGCTATCGGGATCATGCCGCAGGCCAGCGCCGTCGCGGCGCCGCCGCTGCTTCCCCCGGATGTCCTGTCGAGGTTATAGGGATTCCGGGTAACTCCGAAAACAGGATTGAATGTCTGTGAACCCGCACCAAACTCGGGCGTGTTTGTCTTGCCTATGACCAGGGCACCCGCCGCCTTGAGCCGCTCCACGAAAAGCTCGTCGAAATCCGGGACGAAATCCTTGTAGATGGGTGAACCGTAGGTGGTTCGTATCCCCTTTGTGGCATTCAGGTCCTTTATGGCAATGGGCAGTCCAAACAGAGGTCCGGGATCGCGGCCATTCGCCGGCAGACCATCCATTTTTCTCGCCTTGTCCATCGCCTGGTCCGCCGCCAGCGTGCAGATGGCGTTGACCTGCGGGTTGACGCGATCGATCTGTTCCAGATGTGCCAACAACACCTCCTGCACACCGAGTTCTTTTGCGGCAATGAGCGCCGCCAGTTCGACAGCGGATTTAAAACAAATCATTGATCGGCTTTGTTACGCCTCGCCACGGTACAGGCCCGGTACGATATCAGAAAAGTTTACTGCGCCCAACGCGATCTTGCCGAGCCGGAGGTTAAGCGTTCATTAAGTTTCGGTCTCTAAGCTTCCACCACATTCATGCTGCAATTCCGGAGCACAGATTGTGGAAACGAACCTTGCCGCTGGTGGCAGCCCGTGTCGCCTTTTTTAAATTCGTCGATCAGTTTCGCAGTGTGTAGGGCCGTTCAGATGTCTTTCAATACTGCTGTTGATGGTTGCGGCGATGCCCGTCCACGCCGGAAACGAGGCAATTCAGCGAATCGCCTTTGGCTCATGCGCACAGCAGAACAAACCACAACCGATCTGGTGGGCAATCGATGAAAGCCGGCCCGATCTATTCATTTTTTCCGGGGACAACGTCTACGCGGACACCGATGACGAAATCCGCATGCGTGCCAGCTATCGGGCCCTCGCTTCCAAACCGGGATTCAGGGCACTGCGTCGCCGGGTGCCGCTGCTCGCTACGTGGGACGATCATGATTTCGGGAAAAACGACGGCGGCGAGGGCTTCAATGGAAAGGCCATGGCCCAGCGGGTATTCACGGATTTTTTCGAAGTTCCCAAAGATGATCCCCGGCGCCGTCGGCCCGGCATCTACTCCGCCCACCGCTTCGGGCCACCCGGGCGAACGGTGCAGGTCGTTCTCCTCGACACGCGCTATTTTCGCAGCCCGCTGAAAAAACGCTGGACAAGATACGTTGCGCATGACGACGCGTCCACCACTCTCCTGGGGCCGGCGCAATGGCAATGGCTTATCGACACCCTGCGAGAGCCCGCAGACCTGCGAATATTGGTCAGCAGTATCCAGGTGTTGTCGACAGATCACCATCGGGAAAAGTGGGCAAACTTTCCCCACGAACGGAGGCGACTACTTCGGCTGCTGAGCGGCACGGGGCCGGTCATTCTGATCAGCGGGGATCGGCACTTCGGTGAGATCCAGCGGCTGCGTCCCGATCCCGACTCCGATTTCGGTCACACCGTGTACGAGGTTACGGCGAGCGGCCTGAATACCGCCGGCAAGCGCGTCACGACAAACGGATACCGGCTCGGCAGCGCTGTCCAGATCGATCATTTCGGTCTCATCGAAATCGATTGGGCGAAACAGCAAGCCACTTTGTCGCTTGTCGATTGGACCGGAGTAACCCAGATGTCGCATCGGGCTTCATTTCACACACTCGATCCGATCTGGAGCAGACCCGTGCTCGCGGCGCAAATCAGCCCGGGGGCATCGGACGTTGTATCCGAATTCAAACTCGCTGCCGCCAGCGTATCCGCCTCTCCAGGTCAAAAATGAAATCATCCGTTCGCGGCATCAAAGGCCTGTTTCGTTCAGCGCTCGAGGTGCTGGCGGGAAGGGCGGCGGTTGCAATCGCATCCCTGTTGTTCCTCGCCTACTTCGCACGCGAGATGCCGAAAGAAATGTTTGGGCTGATGGCCCTGCACGCCGCCCTGGCCGCCGCGTCCGCGGTAATACTCAATCTCGGCCTCCACTATGCGGTGATAAAAAAAGCTGCGCCGGCGTTTGCACGGGACCGGTGCGCGGATGCGGTCAACGAAATCATCGGTCCGGCCTCGGTGATCAGGCTCGCCGCGACGATAGTATTCGTGACCCTATTTTTGGTTCTGGCCCTTTCCTATCCACCCGGGATCGCGGGTGTAAACATGTGGCTGGCGATTCCGTGCATCGCCATCCACCTGTTGTTCAAAAACTGTCAGCACATACTCACTCCGGTGTTCCACGCGAGGCAGCACTATCTTCAGGCCTCGTTCATGGATTCCGCATCGGCCCTGGCTGAAAAGGTCGGCGCATTTGCCCTCTATTCGATGCTCGGGTTCGACTATTTCTTCGCCGGCTTCATGCTAGGGCAATTCGTCGTCACCGTTGCATGCTTCTACATGCTGTTTCCGGTTCTTAGGCAAGGAACACCCGGTCTGTGGAACTGGCGGGCAGCACGGCCCTGGAGCTACCGCGTGCAGTACATCCGGGTGCTCTCGCGTGACGGTTTTCAACAGCTGGATCGCCTGCTGGTGGGCGCTATCTTCCCGTTGGCGGAACTTGGCTACTATCATCTTGCGCGGCAGCTAGCGGCAACGCTCAAGGTGCTCATTCGAGCCATGGCGGACCCGCTTACGGTGCGTCTGGCACACGCGCTCACGGCAGATCAACTGGATCGAGACCGGTCCAGGTACCTGCTGATCGGGCTAGCGCTGCCACTGGCGATGGCCGCATCGAGCCCGGCAATCATCGTCACCGTGGGTGGAGAAAGTTTTGCACCGGCTACTATGCTTCTCTCCCTGATGGCAATGTCGTATCTGTTCTACGCCCCGTCGGAATACCATCTCGCCGTACTCAATATTCGCGGGCACCAGAACATGCCCGTTAAGTTCGAGATTTTCGCCGCCCTGACTGGAATCATCGTCACCCTGGTGATGGCGAACTCAGTGGGGCTGGAGGGGGTCCCGTTCGGTCAGTTCACCGCTTTTTGCCTGATGTGGCTCGGCGGTCGGAAACTGGCGAAAAACATCCTGACCGATACCTCGGTCCATCGGCCCACAGCCGGGCTGTCGATTGACCCGGATGTGGCCACCGAAGGCAGGCCGGCGTCATGAAAGTTGTAATCGATGGCCGCTACCTGCGCCGGCGCGCCAGTGGAATAAAAACGTACACCACCGCACTTATCGACCACTTTGCGGGCATCGCCAAAAATATCGATTTCGAGGTATGGGTCCACCCGGACATGACCCGGCGCATCAGTCGGTCGAGTAATATCCAGCAACGTATAGTCCGGTCTCCCGCCAATGGACCGGGAACCCTGTTCAATACCGGCGCCAGGGCCGATCTGAGTGAATGTGACGTGTTCCACGCTACGTTCAATATCCTGGGGCACGGCGTGCGGTGCCCCACGGTGCTGACCGTCCATGACATGCGCTGGATCGACAACCCGAGGCTGTGTGAATCGAATCCGATCCTTCGACCCATTCGTGCCGGCTTCATGCAGCATGGCATCCGAAACGGTCTTTCCAGGGCGGACCGGATATTGACCGTCTCGCAGGCCAGTGCCGACCTTATCTCCAAGTACGCGCCATTCGCCGAAAGCCGCATCCGTATCACCCCCTGCGCATGCGATACCTGCTTCGAGCCACCCGATTCGATCTCCGCATGCCGGCAGCGGGCTGCCGAACTCCTGGGCTGCACATTGCCGTATTTCATGGCGGTTGGCGTCAACGCGCGAGGTAAAGGACACGATTTGATTATCGAGGCGTTCGCCGCCGCCGCCGAGCGGGATGAGCGCCTGGTCCTGGTGCACCGCGTCGACGGCGCGCCGGAGGTCGAGCAAATGGCGCGCGCGATGGGGGTCCATGAACGAATCCACTGGTTGCGCGGCCTGAGCCAGGCCGACCTGGTGACGCTGATGCAGGCTGCCCGCGTATTCCTGCAGCCATCCCGATACGAGGGATTCGGGATCCCCGTACTCGAAGCGATGTCCTGCGGCACACCGGTCATCGCCAGCGACATTCCCGCGTTGACCGAAGTCATGAGTGGAGCAGGCCGGACCGCTCGCCAGGGCCATGCGGCAGGTTGCGGGCGATCTTCCCCTGCGCCGGGAAATGCGTATCCGCGGGCTGCTGCGCGCCCGCGAGTTTTCATGGGTTACAACTGCCGAACGAACTGTCCAGGCGTACCAGGAGGCGGCGGCACGCAAACCTGTCTATGACAATGCGTCGTCCTTCCTTAGAGAACGTTCGGCTGCACTCGAGCACGAATTTTAGATTCAAATCGGTCGCCGCCATAGCCGGCTGCCCGATCAATGATCCGGCGGCACTGCTTCTCGGGGCCGAACAATCGCTGCATCTCTTTTCGATTCGATGAATTCCATTCAGTGATGATTAATGTTCGCTTGATACAAATAGTCCATGCAAGCAATCCAACACCCGGAACTTGCAACGTAGCGAAAGTTATCAGTGACAGAACTCAACAGGAGATAGCAATGACGAATAACTTTAAACTGTTACCCGCGGCCGCGGTTGTTATCGGTTGCGGAGCAATTAGCGCTCCGGCATGGGCCGATGAAGACGAAATTCCTTTTGCCGAAGCACACCTGTTTTTTGAACTCAATGATACGGATGGGGATCTGGGAATTCACGCACTCATTGACGGGGAGCCCTGGAAATCCCTCAAGATCGAAGACACAAAGGAAAGGAGAATGCTGAATGTCAGGGTCAACGGCCGCCTGCGGCGCCAGGGGTTGACGGAGTTTTTCTTCGAGAGCGCCGAGCCCGATTTCGATGAACTCGACCCGAAAGTATTCTTCAAGCGGTTTCCCGCGGGCACGTATGAGATCGAGGGATACACTCTCGAAGGCGAGGAAATGGAAAGCGAAACGGAGCTGACCCATTTAATACCGGCCCCGCCGAAGGCAAAAGTGAATAAATTGCCAATTGCCGAGGAATGCGATGAGGACGAGGCGGAATACGATGCGCCGTGGGCATCGCCTCCAATCACAATATCATGGCCGGAGGTCAAGAAATCCCATCCTGAACTGGGGAACCCCACATCATCCAAGAACATAAAAATACACAACTATGAAGTGGTGGTGGAAGTCGAGATCGATGATGACTTCAGCTCGGTAATGCATGTCACCCTTCCACCTGATCAAACGTCCATGTCGATCCCCGAGGAAGTCATTGCGTTGGCTGAAGCTGAATCCCAGATCAAGTACGAAGTCCTGGTCAGAGAGTCGAGTTACAATCAGACGGCGTTGGAAAGCTGTTTCGTACTCGATCTCTAAGATCTGCCATAAACCTGATCCAATTACTTCGTAACTGTCTAACCGACTCCGTGGACTCCATCGATGCCCCGATCCTCCCAACGTTCCACCGCGGGGCAGGTGGAGTCCGCGTGATTTTCAGGGGGTGATCGAGTGATTTTTCACAGTCGATTCGGATACGCGAGCCGATACAACGCACTTCGCATGGCCTGTGTGGCGGCAGGCGTGTTATTTTCTCCCGGCGCCGGTGCTGACACGCCCGGCTTCACCAAGCCCGATGTTCGGCACGCTTCCGGACACCTGCGGGTGGATGTCGCGGATGCGCTGGTGTCGCTCGAAGCGCGGGCAATATCCGTAGTGGATATCATCACGGAATTGGCGCGTCAGAGTAACCTCCAGATTGTTTTAGACGAGCCAATTGAAGGAACCGTCTCCCTTGAACTTGTGCGAGTTTCCATGCCGGTGGCGCTGACTCGCATCCTCAAAGATCATGATTTCGCACTCAAGGTCGTGCACGATTCGCGAGGTGAAGTTGACGCCGCCACGTTATGGGTATTCCACAGGAGCCCCAACGAACAAGCGCCTTCCGGGCACGACGTGTCCGCCGCGGAGAGGCATTCCGGGAGCGTCGAACAGCGCGCGAACGAAAGGATGAACGCCGTTCAAAGGTATGCGGGGTTGGAAGAACAACAAGCCCTGGCCTATTTGAATGAGGCGCTGGCGGATGTGGATCCCGTGGTTCGCAAAAAGGCGGTAACCCTACTGGCGGACCTGGAAAGCGATGGCGCGTCGTCGATGCTGATCACCGCGCTGTGGGACAGCGATGCCCACGTCCGAGAAGAAGCGGTCCATGCCCTGCGCCAAACCGATGAAGCAATGCTCACTCAGTCGCTCCATAACGCGCTGGCGGACCCGAACGACTCGGTTCGAAGCGCGGCAATCCAGGCATTGGTTGATATAGATTTCGCTGATTCTGAACAACTCCTCCGTGCCGCATTGAACGATCCGAATCCGGCGTTGCGTGCAGACGTGCTGGCCGGCCTGGGCGAGATGGGCGGCAACGCTGCGATTGACCTGATTGAAAACGCGCTCGAAGACGACGACACGGGTGTTCGAATCGCCGCGGTGGAATCGCTGCCCAACTTTGACGAAAAAGACGCAATCGGCGCCCTGAGCATCGGACTCCAGGACCGCCATGCCGAGGTACGGGAAGCGGCGATATACGCATTGAGCGAGATCGGAAGCAACGAGGCCGTGCAGCTTGCGTCAAAAGCGCTCGAAGACGCGCACCCTGCCGTACGGGCCGCCGCGCGCGCACTCCGTACCAGAAACGCAATGCCGACTTCCAGAAACTAACCTTGTTTCGATCTATCGCCAGGCAGATCGAAAACCGTATTACGAGGCTTGACTCGAAGCCCTCTCCCTACGATCACGAACTACCGTGATTCTGTTCATGCTGCGGCGTTGTGGCAGGTAGTCGGAAACTGCATAGTGCATTGTTACTCTGTTATCCCACATGGCGAGGTCCCCGTTTGACCAGCGCCAGCGCATCTGGTCCTCCGGCCTATTCATGTGGTTAGCGAGATAGGTCTTCAAGGCGTTGGCATCAGACAATGTGTATAGCGCCCGGTAGCCCGTGTGAAGACCGAGCTCACACAAAGATGGACCATTCAACGCCGGGATACTGGCGCAATATGCGGGCCGGCGCTGTCAGGCAAGCCCATGGCAGCACGGTATGGGTGGTAAGACCACAATCAATTTCTACACAACGGTATTTGAAGCGCCGCCACGAGCCACTATAGCGTAATCGCCAGCCCCGACAACGACAGCGTAAGCCGGGAATCGGTATCGAGTGTGGGGCTGATCCTGATTTTCAGCAGATCCGCGAGCGCCTTCACCAGCGACAACCCCAGACCCGCATGGTTATCTTCGCTGCGCACCTGGTCTTTACGCCAAAATCGCTCGAACATCATTTGCACATCTTTCTCGCACAGATCGACCGTTTCATTCGATACGATCAACTCCACGTCCTCGCCTTCCCGCAGAGCTTCTATGACGACACTCGAATCTGATGGACTGTAAGAGACCGCGTTGAAAATAATGTTAGTGAGGATCAACTTCAATTTATCCTTGTCCGTCGTCACGTACAGAACCCCTGTGATTCTGTTGTCCAACGAGATCCTCCTTTCACTTGAGTTCTGCCTAAATTTCTTGCATATGTCATCGACCAGGTCGCACAGATTGAACGATTCGTGAATCACCTCCTGCGTCCCCGCATCCAGGCGCGCCAGCATGAGCAGATTGACAACCGTCCTTTCCATATCATCCGCGAGTTCGATAAGGTCGCTGAAAAAACCCTCCACCATATCGCGCTCGGAGGGCCATTCCTTGCCCACTTCCGCAAGCGTGCGCAGTTCGGCAATCGGCGTACGCAATTCGTGGGCGACGTTGCCGGAAAATCGCTTTTCCCTGTCGAAAGCATCCTCTAATCGTTCCAGCAGATCATTGAGACGATCTGTAATCGGATTCAGTTCCTGGCTTTGGGAAGTGGGCGTCAGCCTAAGATCGAGGTTGCTCGCACCGATGCTCCCAACCTCGCGGGCCATCTGCCTCAGCGGTTTCAATCCGATGTTTATCGAGATTCTGGCGAGCCCTGCGAGAAGCGCCATGAGGAGAATAAATGACAGCAGCAGGGTCACCCTCATGGTCGCCAGAAGACCCGCTAGGGGTTCCTTGCCTTGCGCCAGGGCCAGATCGATCAGCACGTCGGAGCGGGGATCCGCGGCGCCGATCCCTCCGCTCGGATCACCGATCAATAAAGACCGTGAATCTCCCGGACCGTCTACGGCGGCAACGCTTTCATCTTCGACCCTATCCACCCCGCCCTCCGCATCAGCGCCGCTTTCGCTGTCATCATCGCTGCCCTGGCTGCCTGGTTCCTCACTGCTGTCGCTGTCATCGTCGCCGCCCTGGCTGCCTGGTTCGTCGCTGCTGTCGCTGTCGTCGTCACCAGAACCACTTCGGGTTTGCTCCGGTCCTTCACTATCTTCGTCCTCACTGCCGGAATCGTCGATTGGAATGAACTTGAATACCACCAACCGACCCGGCCGGCCGTCCGGCAAGGTCAGGTCCTCGAATCGTGGCTGGTTCAACTCGGTACCGGAATGGCGTAGCGCGTTATTGCCCAGAGAACTCGATTTCTGAAGCACTGATCCATCCTGGAATTGCAGCTGCAGGTACTCGGCGCGGTCGCCGGGTTTGAATTCCGGTGCAAGGTCTTCTACCAGATCGAATTCAACCACGCCGTGATCCTGTTCCGTCAGAGTGACCATGGTCATCGCCTTTGCCAACAAGCTGCGATTGAACTCTGCTTCGAGCTGACGACTCAATTGCGCGTCGATGATGATGCCAACCACGAAGAGGACCATCGCCGTACCGGCAATGATATACACGGTCAGCCTGCCCTGAATGGAGTTCATCAGACGCACCATCTACTCCACGTAATAACCGAAGCCTCGCTTTGTACGGATGACGCTGTTCTGCCCAGTGCTGCCAACCTTCTTTCGGATGTTACTGACGAGAACCTCTATGACGTTGCTGGCTGCCTCCGAGCATGAATCGGACAGCCAGTCCCGTAGTTGTGATTTGGGCACGATTCTGCCCCTCCTCAACACCAGATGTTCCAGTAGATTATATTCCGCCGGAGTCAGTGGCACCTCTTCACCGCCCCGCACGGCCTGACGTCGGGCGGTGTCAATGGTCAACTGGCCAAGATCTATTTCACTCTTCTTTAGCGCATAGCGGCGGCGAACAAGTGTTTTGATGCGTGCCACCAGTTCTTCGAAGGCAAACGGTTTGACAAGGTAATCGTCGGCCCCGAGTTCAAGACCGCGAACACGGTCACCTACCCCGTCCTTTGCCGACAGAATCAGCACTTGGGCGCGGTTTTGATCTTCCCGCAACCTTTTTAACAGCGACAAGCCATCAAGTTTCGGCAACATGATATCGAGTATGATCACGTCGTATTCGAACGCATAGGCATAGCTCGAACCCTGTTCTCCATCCTCGGCCATGTCAAACACAAAACCGGATCGCCGAAATCCTTCCCCCAGCGCACGCCGCAGACGCACGGAATCTTCCACCACCAGTATTTTCATGAGATTGCACCCGATACGTGTAGCAAGGGTAGCAGTCTACGAAAATTACCTTAAGTTACGCTGAATTTTCCGAAATTATCTATGCCGTATTAAGACAACCTCGAGGTGGTATCGGCTAATGCTCACGACTTTGAGCCGCTCGCTGCAGAGCCGGGGAAATCCGCATCGATGTAGTATCCAAAACCGCGCCTGGTCTTCAGAAAATCATCCACGCCGGCACGGCGAAATTTTTTTCGCAGGCCACTAACCAAAACTTCGATGAGGTTATCGCTCGTATCGGAATCACTATCATGGATCCGGTCCAGCAGGTGCGCCTTCGACAGAACCCTGCCTCGGCCCAGCATGAGCTGCTCCAGGATATTGTATTCCGCGCGCGTAAGTTCCACTTCCGTTCCGTATGCGGTAACCCTGCGACCGACCGTATCCAGTGAAATCATTCCGGCATCGATAACCGGAGACTTTTGGTCAGAGCGCCTCCTAGCCAGAGATCTCAACCGCGCCAGCAGTTCATCAAATGAAAACGGCTTCACCAGATAGTCGTCCGCCCCGGCTTCCAGGCCTTTGACCCGATCTTCCACGAATTCCTTGGCCGAAAGGATCAGAACGCTGACTTCATTGCCCTCCTGTCTGATGCGCTTGAGCAGCGTCAGGCCGTCCAATTTAGGCATCAATATGTCCAAAACAACGACATCGTATTCATTCGCATGTACGTACCGCAGACCCTCCTCCCCATCTTTCGCCATATCCACTACGAAACCGGACCGGGACAATCCCTCTTTGAGAGCCTTTCTCAATCGTTGCGAATCTTCTATGACCAGGACCTTCATGGTTTATGGCGGACGACGACCGGGCCGAGGTTTGAATCAGAGTTCATTGTATCAAATCCGGAATGAACACTACCTTAATACCGCAGTCAGCGCGTTATTATTGGTAACCGAACTTTTGCATTCTGTCGTGCATGCTGGTCTCTGGGGGCTCGGATATCATCGTGCTCTCCCCAAACTATCGCGGAGATTGCCGAGGATGTATAAGATGACGCGATAAGAATAGCAAACACCGGTAACTTTATGCAGCAACACGACAAAACATGTACTGTCGAGTTAAATTTTTTGCCACTCGGCAAGTTCCTCATGGTTTGTTTAAAGCTATCCCGACTCGTCGCCGCATGGCCACTGGTGTGCACGGCATTGGTCGCACTTCCTGCGGTCGCCGGTGACGAAACGAACAACGAAGAAACGACAATTGAAGAGGAACCCGCGGAGGGACAGGTCAGGCTGTACCGAACACGCTCCGAGCGGCGGGAAGCCGGCCTTCACCGGCAGTTGACGCCCTGGTTGCAGTTTTCCGGTCTGGCGGAATTGGAAGCCATCGGGGAAGACTATGCCGTGGAAGACAGGGTTGAACGGTTCAAGGAGTCGGAAACGGTAGCGAACATCCAGCTCGGATTCGTAGCTGAACCGGTGGATTGGCTTCAGGGTGAGCTTATTGTGGAATACGACAGTCAAACGAATGAAGTATTCCTGGAGGAAGCTACCATTTCAGTGGACGTCGGCGACTGGGAGCTATCCTATGGCAAACAGTACCTGCCTTTCGGGCAATACTTCAGCAACTTTATTACCGGCCCGATACTGGAACTGGGGGAAACCCAGGAAACCGCGGCGACATTGACCTGGGACTACGAAGACCGGATCGAGTTCTCCACTTCGGTATACGAAGGCGTGGCTAGACGCATTGACAAAAGCGACAACGGTTTAGACTGGGCATTCGCTCTCAACGGTGTCGTACATGAGCGCCTCGCCGTGGGAATCAGTTATCTTAGCGACCTGGGTGACGCCGGTGGAAGATTGCTGGAAGATGCCGGCAATCGATTCGTGAAGAAAGTCCCCGGCTTGAGCGCGTACGCCATATGGATCGGCGAAAGCATGGAAACGACGTTCGAGGTGGTGGGCGCGGAGCGCTCGTTCGAGGAACTGGAGGGCGATCGCAATCAGCCGCTGGCCTGGAATGTCGAATTGGCGCTGTTCATTCACCCCAAAGCCGAACTCGATTTCAGGCTGGAAGGCAGCCGCCAGATCGAAGGCTTCCCGCACATCCAGTGGGGCGTGGCGACGACTATTGTTCTTCATCCCCGGGCCACCATGACGCTGGAACTGCTGCAGGGGGAATTCAAACGCGGACTGGCCACGGACGATGACGACAATCCGTTCAGAAACGTCACTACCATCGGCGCCCAGATTGCCATCGCGTTTTGAATCCATACCGTCTAGAAGCGGCGCCGAGACAAGCTAATCCCTCCTGATCACCCGGGGACTCCGGCACCATATGCGGGTCAGCCCGAGCACACAATTAAGTCTATGGATTTTTTCAAAAACACGGTGTGTCTTGGCAACGCCTATCCAAGCGCTTGGCGTGTTACCGCCGGACTTTGCCTCGGAAGGCGAGCAGCGCGAGCGCGCCGGCGATCAGCCCCCAGAACGCCGAGCCGATGCCGACTAGAGACACTCCCGATGCCGTCACCAGAAATGTCAGCAGCGCGGGCTCTCTTTGCTGCACGTTTTCCATCGCGGTCGACAAGCTGGCGGCGATGGTCGAGAGCAACGCCAGCCCGGCCACGGCGAGAACGAGTTCCCGTGGGAATGCGGCGAACACCGACACGACCGTGGCCGCGAACGCGCCGATCAGCAGATAGAACACACCGGCCGATACCGCGGCCATATAGCGTTTGTCCGGATCCTCGTGCGCCTCCCGGCCCATGCAGATGGCCGCGGTTATGGCCGCGAGGTTGAGCGCGAATCCGCCGAAGGGCGCAACAATCAGGGTGGCGGCACCGGTCCAGCCGGTAGAGGCCGACACCGGCGGGTCATACCCGGAAGCCTTCATCACCGCGATGCCCGGTATGTTCTGTGACGCCATGGTCACGACAAACAGCGGAATGCCCACGCCGATCATAGTGCCGACAGAAAATGCTGGCGCCGTAAAGACCAGTTGCGTCACACCAATTTCGAAAGATTCAACCCGCAGCAGGCCCCGCACCTGCGCCAACACAACGCCCAACAGCAGAACGATCACTATGGCGTATCGTGGCGCCAAACGCTTGCAGACCAGGTAGGCAACGAACATCGAGAACACCAGTACGAACTCTTCTTCCATGGACACGAAGACATCCATGCCGAAGCGCAGAAGGACGCCGGCAAGCATTGCCGAAGCAATGGACATCGGGACCCGGTTCATGATGCCCTCGAACCAGCCGGTAACACCGGATAACGTAATCAGCACGGCGGAAAAGAGGAAAGCGCCGACGGCCTCATCCATGGGCACCCCGGACAGGCTGGTGACAAGCAGCGCAGCGCCAGGGGTGGACCATGCGGTCAGCACCGGTATCCGGTAGTACAATGACAACGCGATGGTGGTAACGCCCATGCCGATTCCCAGCGCGCCCAGCCAGGAACTCGCTTCCGCTGCCGTGGCCCCGGCACTCGCCGCGGCATGGAATACGATGACGGCGGAGCTGGTGAACCCAACCAGTACGGCAACGAATCCGGCGGTGAGGCCGGTCAGCGAGAAATCTTTGACCATATGCGGATCAGAGTTTCCAATATCGAAGCGGAGGTATAGATTGTTTTCACGGGCACAGCAGTCAGCGGGTGCGTTAACATTACCGAGGCGGTATCGAAGGCAGGATGATTGTTTGACAGCGATCAAGTTTAACAAAGAATTCAGTTGCGATTACGGCGTCCTGGAGCGGGTGTCGCCCATGCTCCGGCGGATCGTTGCCCCAAATCCGGGCCCTTTTACGTTCCACGGTACCGGAACCTACGTGGTCGGCAAAGGTGAAGTGGCCGTCATCGATCCGGGGCCAAACGACCCCGGCCACATCGGTGCGCTCATGTCGGCGCTGCCGGGAGAACGGGTGACGCACATTCTCGCAACCCACACGCACAAAGACCATTCACCGGGGTGCCGTCTCCTAAAACACCTGACCAACGCAACGGTCTACGGCTATGGCCCGCACGGTCGGGGGTGGATCCTCCGCGACGAAATGGTGGAAGAAGGCGCGGACATGGAGTTCATTCCCGATATTCAGGTGCGAACGGGAGAAGTCATCAAAGGGAAGGACTGGTCGATCGAGTGCGTGCACACTCCCGGCCACACGTCGAATCACATCTGCTACCAGCTGCGGGAGGAAAAGGCCCTGCTCTGCGGAGATCACGTTATGGCCTGGTCGACCAGTATCATCTCACCACCGGACGGCAACCTCGCGGTGTATCTCGACAGCCTCGAACTGTTGCTCGTTCGGGACGACAGAATATTCTGGCCCTGCCACGGCCCGCCCATCGAGGACCCCAAACCCTTTGTGAAATCCTATATTGCCCACCGGCAGGAGCGCATTCGTCAGGTACGATCCTGTCTGCAAAAACGGATCCAGTTTATCGACGACATGGTGCCGGAGATCTACACCAGGCTGCCCGGCCATATGCGTCCCGCCGCGGCCCGATCGGTGCTTTCCACACTCATATTCCTGATCGATCGCGGTGAGGTATCGACCGAAAAGATCAGCCTCGACGGCGCCTATGAACTAATAGGTTGACGGCCAGTGAAGTCGAATGTTGTTAAAGTTCAATTGACTCCAGTCGATCGACATTTGCCGCAACAAAATCCCGAAGCGGCGACGCCGCAAAACGAGAAAAATATGAAATATACATCCATCAAGAAACAACTTAGTTCAGGTGCCCGGCTCAACGGATGCTGGATAGAGACCTTTAGCCCCATCTGCGCGGAAATCATGGCAATGAGCGGTTACGACACGGCCATGATCGACCTCGAACACGGCTCCGGCGCGTACCTTGAAGCCACGTCGATGATGCGAGCGGTCCAGAACCACGGCTGTCCCCCGCTGATCCGCGCCACGTCGGCCAATCCGGCGGTAATCAAACGCGTCCTGGATATCGGACCAGCGGGTATCATGGTGCCGAGTCTCAGCACCTGCGCGGAAGCTGAAGAAGCCGTCGCCGCGTGCCTATACGGTCCCGAGGGGTGCAGGGGAGCCGCGCCGGGCATCATCCGGGCCACCGGCTATGGCAAGAATGTTTCCGGCTATCTGGAATGGATGCGTGATGATTTTCTCATTATTGGTCAGGTCGAATCCGCCACCGCCGTCGAACAGATCGATGACATTGCGCGCGTCGACGAGCTCGACATGATTTTTATCGGCCCCGCAGATCTCTCAGCGTCTCTCGGCGCGCTGGGAACATTCGACAGCCCCGAGTTCATCGAGGCATTCGAAACCGTAGAAAATGCTGTTCGGCAACGGCCATGGTCTCGTCATCTCGGGTGCGGATACCCTGCTGCTGCGAAAAGCCGCGGAGGAAGACGTCGCGGAGATGCACAGGGCGGCCGGCTGATTGCGGACGAGCGTCAAACGCGCTTGGCCATAGCTCGAAGTCTATCCGCCGCTACGCACGCCCCGACGCGATGGCCGGGCTCGCGGTGAAATTTATAATTTCATGATTGGTGGATTTTCCCGCACCGGGGGTATCCTCACCTGGAAGACGTCGCCGCAGGCAACGTCAATATCGAATATGTCTGCGAGAGGGATGCCTGTTAAGTAGACGTGGAAACAACGAATGACCCCCGCGTGGGTCACCACCGCGACCGTGTCGTAGGATTGTTTCAATAGAATCTCGATGTATTCGCAAACCCTTTGATAAAGCGACCTAAGGCTTTCGCCGCGCGGCGGCGCGCGTTCGACGAAATTCGCTGCCCAACGGTCCAGTTCATCCCTGTTGACAAGGTCCCAGGGCTCCAGTTCCCAGTTACCGAAAGCCATCTCTTTCAGGCGCTCGTCGGTTTTCACCTCACCTGGAGCTAGAGTATCGGCGAGATGTCTGCAACGGAACAGCGGACTGCTGTACACGATCTCCGGCTGTTCAGCCTTAGCCAGCCTGCGCAGAATTTCCTCCTTCTCCGTTTCGAAGGTTCCTGCCAGCCCGATATCCGCCTGGCCGTAGCACAGCCCCTGTGCGGCATCCGTTCTGGTATGCCGGATCAGATAAATGAGCACAGCGCGAGTACTGACAGGTAAAAAACGACCTCGCAGACCTGCTGTATCGCCCCTAGGCAGTCTCCGGTGTAGCCGCCTATGCGGTGACGGAAATATCCGGCCAGATACATCCGCGAAAGATAGGCCGGTACTGCGGCCAGAACGAAGAACCACATGGGTGCGAAAAAGCACAACGGCAAGATTACGAACAGGCAGCTGAACGCCATCTCTTTGCCGCTCAAACGTCTGGTTGCGATGGGCTTGATCTTGCTCTGGTCGATATCCTGCACGTAGTCCTCAGACTGGACCACCGTGGACGCGATGAACCGGCTGAGCGGGTGCCCGTTGAACAAAGTTATCAACAGGAGGATTTCCGAGACCTTCTGAAGCTCCCACAGGGCGGCAAATTTGATCGCAAGGAGCATGGCGACGCCAACCGTACCGTAGGTCCCGATTCGGCTGTCTTTCATGATGATCAGGATCTGTTCCTTTGTCCAGCCGCCGCCAAATGCGTCGCAGGTATCCGCGAAGCCATCCTCGTGAAATGCACCGGTGGCATAAATCGTCGCCGCCATCGATAGAAGAAGCGCCGCGCTCGCGGGCAATACGACGTGCGTCAACAGGTATACGATGATGGCGATACCACCCACAACCCAACCCATGAGCGGAAAATATTTTCGGGATTTGTTCAGGCTCTCATCCGTGTAGTCGCCCCACGAGGGGCAGGGAATGCGTGTATAGAACATCAGCGCCGACAACATGTAATCCCGTTCCTTTCTCAGGTCCATTAGTCGGATCCGCTGGAGACGCCCGCGCTTTCGAAGCTGGCCATCTCATTGAGAAACGCGACGGCACAGCGGATCAGCGGATAGGCCATGGCGCAGCCGGTGCCTTCACCAAGCCGCATCGACAGCTGCAGGAGTGGCCTTGCGCCTAGATATTCGAGCATGAGTCTGTGGCCGCGTTCGTCCGAGAGGTGTGAAAATATGACGTTCGAACCGATAGCGGGCTCGACCGCGTGCGCTACCAGGTAAGCGGCGGTCGAGATGAATCCATCGACGAGGATGATCATATCGTGCCGATGTGCCGACAGCATCGCGCCCGTGATTTGCGCTATTTCGAAGCCACCGAATGTCCGCAGAATCTGCTCCGGCGACGTCAGGTCCGG
>CAMYOI010000012.1 GCA_947259955.1 uncultured Gammaproteobacteria bacterium | reverse complement strand
AGAGATGTCCATCCCGGCGGGCCTGTACAGCTCGAATGACATGGCGGTATCCACATTTGGTCTGCTTGAAACGGTAATTGCCAGCGAAGATCTTGATGAGAATACGGCCTACACGATCGTCAAATTGGTATTCGAGAACCTGGATCGTTTGAGAAGGTCGCATCCCGCCTTCAGTGCACTGACCCCCGAACACATGCACTCCAGGGGTTTGACTGCGCCGCTGCACCCCGGTGCGCGGAAGTACTATCGAGAGCGGGGATGGTCGCAGTGAGCTGAGGCGCGACGCGTGCCTCCTACCGGTAGCTCGATGATCGCACCGACATTGTAGGAGCGGCGCCTCGCCGCGAAGAATCGGTACGAGGACGAACTCCGTCCCACGCCTACATCCAGCCCTTTTCCCTGTAATACTTCTCCGCGCCCGGGTGCAACGGTGCAGACAAACCGTCCTTAATCATTTTCCCCGGCTCCAACTGAGCGAAGGCGGGATGCAGTTTCCTGAAGTCTTACGAGCTCGTAAACGACGTCATCCGGTTGATCTGCACTGGTCACCAGTGTGGCCATGACGCCGAAAGTGGTCACTTCCGAGACCGAAGATTTGTACGTACCTTTGGGTATGTTGGCAAATGCGTAGAATGGGCTATCGGCGACCAGCTTTCGTTCCACGCTGCTGTTCAAATTAATGATCCTGGCGCCGCAACCGTCGGTGGCCACGGACACACCGGCATTCGGCACTCCAACCGTGTATCCGTAAGCGTCGATCTTGCCGTCACATAGTGCCTTGGACTGCTCGATCGACGTCAACTCGGTAGCAACCTTGAAATCGTTGACTGTCGTACCGTGCGCGGCCATCAGGACCTCCATCGTTCCCCGCTGCCCGGAGCCCGGGTTGCCGACGTTTACACGCTTGCCCCGCAGGTCAGCCCAGCTGTTGATGCCCGAATCCCTGCCCACGAGAATGTGGAACGGTTCCGGGTGTATGGAGAATACGGCGCGAAGATTTTCGAAACGATTTCCGTCGAATTTGCTGGTGCCGTTGAAAGCGTGGAACTGCCAATCGGACTGGGCGACCCCGAAGTCCAGCTCGCCCTGCTTGATGTTCCGGATGTTGTATGTCGATCCGCCCGTGGACGGCGCCGCACACCTGATCCCGTGCTTTCTGCCCTGCCTGCGTCCTTCGGCGGCCTGCTTGTGCACCATTCGGCATATTGAATTGCCGACCACGAAATAGACGCCGGTCGGGCCGCCCGTTCCGATGGCGATGAACACTCTTCCGGCCGCCTCGACGTACATCGACGCTGTGGAAAGCAAAACCAGCGCCACGGCGAGGATTCCGATCAGGGCATTTCGTCTTTGCTCAAGTGTCATGAATCCCCCAGAAACGTTTTCTCAATGTATCAAGAATAGTACGAATTTAATCTGTTTGGACTGAAACTTGATGTCAAATTTGCGAGAAATCCGTAAGCCTGCATTTGCAGGTCAATCCTCTGAATCTATGGTGTACACGGTGGTGGCACTTTGCCTGCCCCGCACCTGGACTTCACCGATTCTGCGGAACGGAAAGTTCTCTGCGCCAGCCATGTCCCGTGTACTCTCCGACAGCAGTATGGTCGTTCCGTAGTCCTTGTTGAGCTGCTCGAGTCGAGCGGCAAGATTTACGTCATCACCGTGCACCGTATAGCCCAGGCGATCCTTGGTGCCAACCAGTCCGCCGACGACGATTCCGGTGTTGATTCCGATCCGGCAGCGAAGCCGCAACCCCTCGCCGAACGTCCGATCGTCGAGTATCTTCTGGATCTCCACGGCGGCGCGAACCGCATTCGCCGCATGATCTTCATCGGTTGCGGGCTGATTGAAACTGGCTAGAATTGCATCGCCCTGGAACTGCGTGACGGTACCGCCAAAACGTTCAATCGGTTCGACGACCGCACTAAAGTAGTCATTGAGCGTGTTGATCAGATCCGTCGGCGTCAGTTTTTCACTCAGACTGGTGAATCCTTCCAGATCGGAAAAGAGTATGGTGGTGGGCTTGAGTTCACCCTGGCCGGCGGTAATCTCGTCCGCCGCGGACTGCATTTGTCTCGCGACTTCCGAAGGAACGAATCGAGACAGGTCTCTCGCGGTCGTGCTGCCGACGACCGATTCGATCAGCAGATTGCGGGCACGAAACAGCGCGACCGCAAGGATCATCGTAACCATGAGTATCGTAATGATTTTATCGAATTCCGCACCGAGGAGAACACTGTTGGACGTCATATACCGCACATAGTCCCTGGTCACCTCCATGGAGTCGTTGGAAATAACATACCAGACCATCACCAGCCAGCCGATCGCAGCGGTCAGGCCCGCGGCGATGACGAATCGGGCCTCGAAGCGCAGCGCCCGCAAAGCGATGAAGATGAAAACATACAGCAACGTCGGCACTTTCAGGTAGAACGAAGGCGGTTGCTGGTACTGCAGGTGAAAACTCCAGATAAGTACCATGAGCAGCAGCATGTCGATCACCACTGACACGTACAGGAACCAGTCAGAAAGGTTCCGTTTATGAGCGATCGATAGTCTGGTTACCGTAAATGCAAAATAGCAGGCAAGCACCCACGGGACGGGTTCGAATCCAGCGTCTTCAGCGAAGGTTTTGGGCGCGATGGTATACAAAATCCAGAACGTGGCGACAATACCGAGCTGAATCCAGCCGATTATCAGTTCGCTTCGGGCCTGCTGGCGCTCGATGGCGCGACGAACCCTGTCCGGTAGTACCTGGCGGCGGTTGGCGCTAGCCGGGCGATTCGGATTGATCTTTAGCAATGGCAGGAATTTGAATATTTGAATCCAACCCGTCGAGGTTAATGTATAGATACAACCATATTATAGTTGCACAGCACTCGCATTCCCCTAACCATACAGGACATTGAGCACGCCCTTGCCACTACATTTCATCCAATGAGTATCCAGCGCAGTCTTCGTGGACAGCCCCGGGTAATGTTCTATGTACAACACCTGCTGGGCACCGGTCACGTAAAAAGAGCGGCCTTACTGGCCGACGCAATGATAGAGCAGAACCTGGATGTACATATTATCAGCGGCGGCGTACACATGCCTGGTATGCTGCAGGGCATACCCACGATCCGGCTTCCAACGCTCCGTGCAAAGGATCAATCATTCGGAGAGCTGGTGGATGAATCCGGTAAGGAAATCGATTCAGCGTGGAAGGAAGAGCGTTGCCGCATCCTGCTGGAACGGTACCGCAGTCTCGAGCCGGATATCGTGGTTGTTGAATCCTTTCCCTTCGGGCGGAGGAAACTCAGGTTCGAGCTCATCCCCCTCCTGGATGCAATACATGTCGAGAATCCGAGACCTCTGGTGGTCTGCTCGGTACGCGATATAGTTCAGGCGAGGGCGCCTTCGAGGGTTGCGGAAACCGTGCATCTGTTGTGCACCCGCTTCGATCACGTCATGGTCCACGGTGACCCGAAATTCGTTCGATTCGAGGAGTCGTTTCCGGCTGTGGATCGAGTCGCCGGACGACTGCGCTATACCGGCTATGTCGCGCCGCCCAGGGCGTCGCATCGATCGATAATTGGCCGTGAGGAGATACTGGTTTCAGGCGGGGGCGGCGCCGTCAGCGCGACGCTGATCGCAACCGCGATCGAGGCCCACGCTATTAGCAGGCTCAATAACGTCGGATGGCGGGTACTGGCTGGCCCGAATATTCCGGACAGTGTATTTTATGCTCTCAAGGCAAAGGCAACGGGCAGCATACGTGTGGAGCGCAACCGGGATGATTTTTCGACTTTGTTAGAAAATTGCACGGTTTCCGTATCCCAGTGCGGATACAACACAATGGTTGACCTGATCCAGTCACGCGCACGCTCGATAGTGGTCCCTTTCGAGGGCGAAGCTGAGACGGAACAACCGCTGCGTGCCGCGAAGCTGGCCAAACACGGTTTGGCGAAAGTGTTGACGGAGCGCGAACTCACGCCGGCCGCGCTGGCCAGCGCCGTCGACAGATGCGCGTTGCGGTCCGGTCCGGAACCACTGGATCTGGATCTGGACGGGGCCGCCGGGTCAGCGCGGTTCCTTCTGGATGTGTGGAAAAATCGGGTCGACCACTCGTAATTCCGGGGCATTACACAGGCTGGCCTTCTATCCTCACCAGGCGGCTATGAATTTTTGTTGAAGCGTTGCAAATGTCAAGGTATATGGTTTTTTCTGAATAACGAGCGCGTTTTGGTAACGCCTATCATGGTGGGAAATGATGCAGGCTGGAACACAGTACTGGGACAAACTAAGGCGCGAGTTCGACGCGTGGGATCAACTCAACACGACCGCAACGCTTTGGTGGCGAGACGATGATGCCGAGCAGCCGGTCGAGGCGCTGGAGCGGCTGTTCCATTTGAGTGAAAGCCATGCTGCTCCGGTCGCAATTGCCGTTTCGCCCGCGCTCGCGACACCCGCACTCGGCACTCGTATCAGGGAACACTCTGAATGCGCTGTACTGCAGCATGGATACGCCCATTCGAACCATGCCTCACCCGAACGGAAAAAGAATGAACTTGGCGACGACCGCCCCATACAAACCGTCACCGCGGAGCTTCGTAATGGTTTTCGCCGTATGCAGCAACTGTTCGGTGATCGTTTCGTTACGGTAATGGTGCCTCCGTGGAATCGCATCAGCGATACACTGACGGCCGGCTTGTACGACATCGGCTTTACCGGAATATCGACATATCTGGCGCGAAAAACCATGCTGGAGCACAACCTGATACGGTGCAATACCCACGTTGATATCGTCGATTGGAAGGCCGGAGACCGCTTTGTGGGCACTGACCGAGCTATTCAGCTACTCGTAGACCACCTCGCTGCACGGCGCGCCGGTGAGGTCGATCCGAACGAGCCGACGGGCCTGCTGACCCATCATCTGCGCCACGACGAGGATGCGTGGCAATTCATCGAAAAACTTCTGGACTACACCACCCGTCACCCGATCGTCCGCTGGCGCTCGGCCGCCGAGATCTTCAACCAGGAATTAAGGGGACACAATACTTAATTCTAGAATTAAGTATTGTGTCCCCTTAATTCCTTAGCGATGCGCCTCGAACAACTCATCCAAGGCCTCCTGCCCGGGGCACAGCTTCTCATAGGGCAATGTATATAGCGGTTGATCGATGCTGTCGTTGTGACTGTGGAGATCGGCCTCGGCTTCATCCACATACAAAAGCCCGGTGACGATCTCTCCTCTTCTGTGGTGTTGCTGGATGTAGGACCACGCCGCATTCCTTGTCTTCATGCTGTAGGTGGGAGATGTCTTGCGCAGCACCACCTGGCTGCCGTCGTGCAGCGTCACCGGGGTGACGTCGTCGTAAGCAACGATTATCTCCGACGCCTGCGGCAGAAAATCTGCGTGTATCACTTCCTCGAAATGGTTTCTCGTATACGCATAGCTCCGCGTGGAGCCCTCATGGTCGTTGAAAGTGACGCAAGGGGAAATGACATCGATCAAGGCAAAACCGCGGTACGAGAGCCCGGCCTTGATCAATGGCACCAATTGCGCCTTGTCACCGGAAAAACTGCGCGCCACGAAGGTGCCGCCGAGGCTGAGCGCCAGCAGCACCGGGTCCAATGGCGGGTACTCGTTGATTTCCCCGCGTCTGGCGGTGCTTCCAATATCCGCCGAAGCGGAAAACTGTCCCTTGGTGAGTCCATAGACGCCGTTGTTCTCCACAACGTAGAGCATATTCAGATTACGTCGGATGGCATGGGCGAATTGGCCCAAGCCAATGGACAGTGAATCCCCGTCGCCGGAGACCCCAATGATATTGAGATCCCGGTTGGCTGCGTTGGCGCCCGTTGCCAGAGCGGGCATGCGGCCGTGGACCGCGTTAATGCCGTGAGAGGCACTCAGGAAGTAAGCGGTGGTTTTCGAAGAGCAGCCGATTCCGCTGATCTTGGCCGTCTTGTGCGGCGGCAGGTTGAGTTCGAAAAAAGCTCGAACCAGCGCCGCGGTGATCGAATCGTGGCCACACCCGGCACACAACGTTGACATCCCGCCTTCGTAATCACGCACCGTCAGACCGAGTTTGTTCTTCTTGATTCCAGGGTATTTGACCTTGGGTTTTGACAGGTAACTCATGCAACCGACTCCTCGCTCATGGCATCTAGCAGGATCCTTTCTATGTGGCCACTGCTGATAGGGAAGCCGTCATAGTGCAGGACCGGGATCAGTTTGCGGCTCTGTATATCCAGCTCCGCCTTGAGCAATGTGCAAAGCTGGGCGTCGCGATTCTGTTCGACCACGAACACCCGGTCATGAGAGTCGATGAACTTCTTTACCTTTCCGTTAGCGGGAAACGCACGCAGACGCATGTAATCAACCGGTTCATTGAGCCGTGGCAGCACTTCGCGAACGGCGCCGTCGCTGCTGCCGATGGCAATGATCCCGGTGCGGGCGTCCTTTTTTCTGATGACTACCGGCTGTGGCACCAGAGCGGAGGCTCCCTGCCATTTTCGAATCAGGCGATCGAGAACTTCCTTGTATTCAGCCGGGTCCTCGGTATATCCACCACTGCGATTGTGGCCGGATCCGCGCGTGAAATAGGCACCGCTCCGATGCACTCCGGGATAGGTGCGATAACAGATCCCGTCTCCGTCCTTGTCTTCATAACGAAAAAAATCGCCAAGGCGGTCGATCTCCTCCTCGGAAAGCACCTTGCCGCGATCCGGTTCATAAGATTCATCCCATTCTAGGCGCGGGCACATCCAGTCGTTCATGCCGATGTCCAGGTCCGACATCACGATGACCGGTGTTTGCAGCCGGTCGGCCAGATCGAATGCCTGTACAGCGAAGTAGAAACATTCTTCTGGGTCGCTGGGAAACAGTAGAACCTGGCGGGTATCCCCGTGGGATGCGTAAGCGCATGCGAGAAGGTCGGACTGTTGGGTTCTCGTCGGCAATCCGGTCGAAGGACCTGCCCGCTGCACATTGAACAAAACCGCGGGGATCTCGGCGTAGTATGCGAATCCTAGAAATTCGGCCATCAGTGAAACACCCGGTCCGCTAGTCGCCGTGAACGCGCGGGCGCCGGCCCAGCTTGCACCAAGCACCATTCCCATCGCGGCCAGTTCGTCTTCTGCCTGCACTACACAGAATCGGCGCGCCCCGGTGTCGGGGTCCCTCCGAAATCGCTCGCAAAAGCGGTTGAAAGCGTCCATCAATGAGGTCGACGGTGTGATCGGATACCAAGCTGCCACCGTGGCACCCGCATAGACACAACCCAGACCGGCGGCGGTATTGCCGTCTATCATCATGTGCTGTGACGTCTTGTCCATGGCTTCCACGTGCACAGGCAGCGGACACTCGAAATGCAGTGATGCGAAGTCGAAGCCGAGGTCGAGGGCGGTCAGGTTATCTTCCAGCATGGTCGCCTTTTTTGCGTAAGTCTTCGAAAGACGAGCCCGAATCACTTCGATGTCCAGCGCAAGCAGCGCCGCCAGCGCCCCGACGTAGGTGATGTTCTTCATCAAAATCCGAACACGCGGATCGTCGAACGCATCGTTGCATAGCTTGGACAGCGGGACTCCGAGAACACTGATGTCGTCTCTCGCCATCATTTCTTCGCGGGGCCAGCTCGAGTCATAGAGCAGGAAACCGCCCGGGCTGACTTCCCTGACGTCCTGCTTGTAGGTCTGTGCATTCATTGCCACCATGATGTCGACACGCCCCGACCGTGCCTTGTGTGCGCCACGGGTGACCCTGATTTCATACCAGGTAGGTAATCCCTGTATGTTCGATGGAAAGAAATTCTTTCCGACCACCGGGACCCCCATCTGAAAAATGGATTTCATCAGAAGCGTATTTGCACTGGCGGAGCCCGTGCCGTTGACGTTGGCCAACTTGATGACAAACTCGTTTACGCGATTTTTATTGTTGTTTGGCATGATTCGCCAGCGGCGTAAGGAATTCGAAGGGTAGATTTCTGCATGTCCCACGCACCGGTCGGACAGCGCTCGGCGCAGAGGCCACAGTGGATGCATACATCTTCATCCTTGACCATGACCTTGCCGGTCTGAGGCAGCGCCGCCGAGACATAAATTGCCTGATCCTCGTTCATCGCCGGCCGTTTGAGGCGCCGCCGAAGATCGTCTTCGCCCCCGTTCGCAGTAATGGTCAGACACTCTACGGGGCAGACATCGATGCAGGCGTCGCACTCGATGCACGACTCGGCCGTGAATACGGTTTGAATATCGCAATTTAGGCAGCGCTGGACTTCCTTGTTCACCTTTTCAGGCTCGAAGCCTAACTCCACCTCGATATTGATCATGTCGAACCGGCTTCTCAACGGGACGTTGGACATGGACCGGCGCGGCGACCCGTCGAACGTGTTGCCGTAGCTCCACTCATGCAGGCCCATCTTGGTACTGCTCATATCGATGGTGTACGGCGGGCGTTCGTCCAAAGGCACGCCGTTGCAGTAGTTGTGGATGGATATTGCCGCCTGGTGCGCATGCTCCACGGCCCAAATTATGTTCAGCGGCCCAAATGCGGCGTCGCCGCCAAAGAACACGCCGTCCCGCGTGGACTGCATCGTGTTCTTGTCGACGCTGGGCATGTCCCATCGGTTGAAATCGATGCCGATATCACGCTCGATGAAGGGAAATGCGTTCTCCTGACCAATTGCCAGGATGACCGAGTCGCACTCGATGACTATTTCCCCGAGTTTCTGGGACGACAGACGGCCGTCCTCGTCCTCGTTCCACTCCACCTGCGAGAATCTGACGCCGACCAGTCTGCCGTTGTCCAGCACGAACTCCTCGGGGGCGTGGTTGTAGACCATTTCTACCCGTTCCTCGATGGCGTCTTCGAGTTCCCAGTCGGAGGCTTTCAGCATGTTTGGCGGTTTGCGGGCAATCACACTCACTTCCCGTCCCCCCAGCCTCAATGCGGTTCGGCAGCAGTCCATTGCGGTATTGCCGGCACCGATGATCAGGACCCGCTTACCGATACTCTCTACATGGCCGAATGCCACGGATTCGAGCCACTGGATGCCAATAAATATTTCATTCGTTCCTTCGCGGCCGGGGAGTTTGAGGTCGCGTCCCAGCGGCGCGCCGGTCCCCACGAATACGGCGTCATATCCTTCGTTGAGAAAACTCGCCATGCTGGTCACCGGCGATGCCATTCTGAGATCGACCCCCATATCGAGAATGCAGCCGATTTCGTCATCCAGGATTTCCGCCGGCAGACGGAATGCCGGAATATTGGTTCGCATCAATCCACCGGTGACATCAAGCTTTTCGAAAACGACCACCTCGTAGCCGAGCGGCAGAAGATCATTGGCCACGGTGAGCGACGCACACCCGGCGCCAACACATCCGATTCGCTTTCCGTTCTTCATCTGCGGAATGTTCGGAAGCGCGTTCCTGATTTCAGCCCGCAGATCCGCAGCGACCCGTTTTAGTCGGCAAATTGCAACCGGCTTGTCATCAATCCGCGCACGACGGCAGGCAGGCTCGCAAGGCCGATCGCAAACTCGACCCAATATGCCGGGAAATACGTTCGATGTTCGATTGATCAGGTAAGCGTCGGTGTACCGCTTCTGTGCGATCAGGCGGATATACTCGGGGACATCGGTGTGAGCCGGGCAGGCCCACTGACAATCCACGACTCTGTGATAATAATCCGGATGTTTGGTATCCGTAGCCTTCATAGCCGTAACGGGAGACAAAACCTCCCCCGGCCCGTGAAGGGAAGACAATTCCTACGATGACACGGAAGGTGTATCGTCAATTTGCGGATCAGACGCCCCAAAACTTCGTATGCCCCGGCTTACGACCATCCAATGATAAGCTTATCTTATCGCATAAATAAAGTTTTTCTTATTGTATTCAGCATAGCTGTAAAACGAATACCCAACCAGCCGATGAATCGGCAGCAAGCAAGGCGACGATTCTCCCATTTGATCGGCGCGGGGGCGCGCCTTCAGCAGAGTCATCGGATGTTCGATATTTTATGTAGGAGAATCGATTAGGGGTTCAGGCGGGTCATCTCCGGTGAATAGAACTCCTCTGGGCGCCGTTCCTCCAGATGGTCGAACTTCGTCGAACTGATGACCAGATGGATACGCTCCTCCTTGCTGGCGTTGATGGCGGTGTGGTTCTGGGTCCCATCCATTTCGTAAAGATAACCATCGGCAGGAACATGGTGAAACGTGCCCACTCGACCGTCCATTTGCACCAGAAAACACGCCGGATTGGTTTTTATCGCGAGGTGATATCGCAGGCACGTGTCGTTGTGTATGGTCAGGCACGTCTTCTTGCCAAGACGCATCAGCCTGGCCCGGCGGTAGGGAAACGGCAGTTGACGAAGAAATTCTTCGAACGCGGTGTCCCTGAATTCCTCGTTGATCGTCGTGAAATCATCTTCGTTGATATCATCCGGCAACCACCCGGAAAAATCTTTCAGCGGAATTTTGCTGTTCGCATGGGAGTTGACCAGGATCACGTTGTCGTCACCGAACAACTCGTATACGTCTTCCATCACGGTCCGTATTTTTTGGATATCGCAGCGGATATCGAGCTTTTTCAGGAATTCTCGTTCAGCCATCACTGCCACCCGATTGGTGTTTTATCGATCGGGGTTCTATCACCCGCGTAGAGCGAACGGCGCGATGGTCGTTGACAAGGCAGTCAACGTCGCAGCCTGCAATCACGGCGTAATCATTTTCGATAAGTTTCGACAATTTTGGCAAGTGATCTTTGGTGGCCTCGATTACCATGACGCCGTTCGCCGCCAGATACTTGTTGAGCGAAAGCAGTATCTCGAGCCAATCCCGCTTGTCACCTTTGCGACCGCCGCGGGTCCAGGTCCGTCCGATTCCACCCCATACGATGCAGTCGTAGGTATCCCGTGGGCTTTGCCATTCCCGAAAATTAGCGGCATCGAAATCCGTGTTCGGTCGTCCAGCATATCTTTTTTTTGCCGCCTCGATCGCGGTTGGTGAAATATCCATCCCGACGTAGTGGATATTGGGGCCGAGGTACTTGAGCAGTTCTCCCGTGCCGCACCCCACGTCCAGCACCGATCTGGCCTGTCTGTGAACAACGTAACCTGCCTGGACCGCGATCCGCGCCGAGAAATCCAGGGTCTCGATGACGTCGTACGCACCGCTTCGGTAAGCCTGGTCCTGGGTATCCTCGGAATACCGCAGCTCCTGTCCCGGATCCACCCAGCGGTCACCGGTTGGAATTGCGCCCGATTCACCAGGTTTTTCGGCAGGGTCGTCTGATTTTACTTGCACGGGTATCTAGCAACAGGAATCGTTTTCTGGCTCAACTCGATTGGCACGGATCAACTTGCGATTTTTGAGACCCGGCCCTGATCCGACAGATCCAGATGGGTCGATATATTACACCCGTTGATACAGGCGCAGCTGCTGGTCAATGCACGGTGTTCCCAGGCTTCTGTCGAATTCCATGCCTCCGCCAGATCCCAGTTCCAGTCCCTCAAATGACCGAACGGCTTGACCTGCTCGCATACCGCCACGTACCCGTCCGCGTAGATCACCGCATCATCGAATCCGGCGCGGCACGGGAAATTCCGTTTACGGGTCTTGAGCGTATCCAGCATGAGCTGCAGTTTCACGCGCTGATATCCGCGAAAATAATTTGGGTGCCTGGTCTCAACGCGATCAAGGAACCGGTTAACGGTTTCGATATCATTGCCAAGGTAGGGTTTTTGGGGTTCGTACTCCTCTTTGAGTATGCTTGCCGGGACGCCGAACGTACTGAAGGAATTTCCCCGCACCATGGACATCTTGCTCGGCACGCCGATCCGCTCCAGTTCATCGACGAGCGTCTCGACCGCGTCGAGGTTCTCCCGCATCAGAGTGATGGCGGCGGTAAACTTGAGATTGCTGTGACGCTTCCTGATTTCCGCGAGGCGCTCGAAACTCTTCATTGCTTTTTCATAACCGCGTCGCATCTTCCGGATCTCATCGTGCGTTTCTTCCGGGCCGTCCAGTGATATCTGGATCTTCAGCTTTTTTCGAGGGTGCCGGCAGAGCAGGGATTCACTTATCTCGGCAAGCCGCCGCGGCATGGAGCCGTTGGTCAACAGGCCAAGATAACGCACGTGATGATTCGACAACATGTAATCCAGGATTGCCTCGAGATCCCGGGTAAGAAGCGCCTCACCGCCGGTTATCGTCATATCGACGGGCTGGTTTAGAGAATCGGCGATACGCCTGATCTCTTCCGTGCTCATCTCCGGCGTCCTGGTATTGAGATCCGGTATGAAGCAGTGGTCACAAGCCATATTGCACCGGTTGTTGATGAACAGCACCAGGCTCGATGGCGTTCCGGGCCTCGAGGGCACCGGAAACGGGTGCATCGCCGCGAGATTATCGGCCGTTTTTTGCTTGAAGTACCGGTCGAGTTCGTTCTGGTCGAGAAAGTTGACGCCATGCCTTTTCCTGAGTTCCGGGGTGGTTCTCAATACATCGAGCAGTCCGGGAAGGTTCTCACGCTCCATGACATGCGTCGCGTGGCCGGACATCCACTTCAGCGCCGCGCCGGCGCCCCGTCGCTTGACAACAACTTCCAGGACACGCTCATTGCGCTCCCTTCTCCGCCCGTCGTCGTCCTTCGCAACATAGGAGGTGTGGTTGTGATGAATTGCCCGCGGCGCCCAGGCGGCTACGACGCGATAGCCATGAGACCTGATTTCCAGGCACAGATCACGGTCCTCGCACATGTAGAACCAGTAGGGATCATACCCGCCGGCCTCTTCGAAGATTTTCCTGGGTATGGCGAGAAACGCGCTTTCGACATGATCGCAATCATAAATCGCGTTACGGCCTTCGTCCTCTGGCGGGTAGCAGAAGAATTTGCCGCGCTTGTTGGGCCCAACCACGCGCAGTGCGGACTCCCTGTCCGATGGGGGATAGTAGACGTATTTTTCGTGCCTGAACTCACCACACATCTTGCCGGATATGAACTCCACGTCCTTGCCCGAGGCGTCCGCCGGACCGCATCCGCCAATTGCCCCAATGTCGGGATTGGCTGCAAGGATCTTCGCCAGCTCATCGACGCTATGCGGCAGCAATTCGGTATCGTCGTCCAGGAAGAGCAGCACATCCCCTGTACTCTTCAGCGCGGCAACGTTCCTCGAGTACGACGGCCCCAGGTTGGTCGGATTCCTGATGCAGACGTCGATCCGGTGAGAAAGGTGAGTCAGGTCTGCCGTGCCTGCATCGTCTATGACCAGGGTTTCCAATGCATGTCCGCCACGCTGAGCCTCGATACTGCCCAGGCAGGCAGCTAGATCACCCGGGCGATTGCAGGTTGGAATGATGATGGAAAATTTCATTGACGGCAGTATACGCTGAGATCTATATCGGTGGGTTCTATCTGCGGCCGATCAACATGAATCGGGTGTATTTCTTGAGCTTAATCTGTCCGTCGTAAATTGGTTCCGACAGCGGCACCTGGCGCTTGAACGACCCCAGATCGGGAGCGCAGTTGTGGTGTTCCTCGCAGCTAAAGTAGTCATTGGATTGGACGATCATGAGGGTGCCCGGCGGTATTCGATTGAACCAGTGATCAAATTCCGCAAGGTGCTCACAGCTCGTGTTGATCAACAAATCGGGCCGGGAGTCGTCCGCCGAGGTCCTGGCCAGCAGCCTGCGGTAATCCAGTTCATATATATCGGCGGTCAGGCTCTCGAATCTGCCGTTTTCGGCATTGGTGCGATTCAATGCCTCCGCGACCGGTCTGCACTGCGGCTCGATATCCACGGATACTACCTTTTTGATGGTGAAACGCGGGTCGTGCAGAAACATGGCCCCCAGCACACCGTACCAGCCACCCAGGATATAAATCGTACCGAGATCCGTTGTTCCGGTATCGGCCAGGGTGTCGAGCAACCATTTCTTGCAGGTAACCTGCCCAAGATTGAGCGAATGCCCCAGTCGCAGGATGGGGTACTCCCTGACGGCATGGAGGATGTCGAGTATGTAGGTGCTGTCCATGAACACCGACAGGCCATCCAGGATATCGTGATAGAACTCATCCTTGTCCTGCGGCCCGACAGGGTCCACTAGACGCGGATTCAGATCTGGATTCGTTCCCTCTTCGGCGTCCGCCCCGCCCGGTGCGTTCATTCCAACTTCCTGTCGCGCCAGATCGCCCGGACGGCCCGCTTACTGCAGGTGTGCCAACGCCTCGGCGGGAACCACTGTCGTTACACCTCCGGGCGGCGTCCACAGGAGCTGCAGGGCATGGGAACCTTTCTTCTGGTAGTAGTCGAGCTTGAACTCGTACCATCCCGGCTCCGGGATAACCAGTTCCAGCGGATCGGATTCACGGTCGAAGTGGATTTCGGGGTCTTCCCAGATCTGGACGCCGCCTACCCAGAACCGGACGCCATCGTTGGAAACCAAGTGAAGGATCCAGTTTCCAGACTCCTGAAAATGGATCATTCCGCGGATGAACGCACCGACCATCATGCTTCGATCCGAGGTCAACACGTTGATGATCTTGTCTTCCTTGGTAACCGGATCCGTTTCAGTGAGCTGGTTGAGCATGGCAATCGGCTCACCCGGCACCGGGGCCTCGTCGGCCTGATAAATTTCATTCAACGTGTAGAACTTCTGGTTGAGGTATTCCACGGCGAGTCCCGGTTTTATCGCGTCGGCAGAGGGCTGCGGCGACAGTGGCACCACACCGGAAATGGGTTCGGCCTGTACGGCGGTCAGGGGACCCGCCAGCGTCAACACCAGCAGCCACTGAACAAGACCTTTTGGCACAGATGCTGGCTGGGCAATGGTTAAGTGGAACATTGAACCTCCTCTAAACTGATAGTTTTCCCTGCGGCTGGCAGTATACAGTGACATCTAGATAAAAAAAATCGCCCGCGCGTTACGGGCCCGGAAGGTCAGGATTGGCCGTCGAAGGCAATGCGCACGATGTCATCGGGCTTGTTGGGCCGGTCATCTCTCGCCGTCTCATCGTACTTAAGTCGGAAGTCCTCATGCACACCGCAGGTGTGCGCACAGGTGCCGGGCGCGGTGGATGCGCGCCGCCACAGACGCTCCAGTTCCCGCCATTTTTTCGATGCCAGGATGTGCCTAATCGAATGTTTGCGCAGACTGAAGTGTTGCCGGTTGCGGTAGAACCATGTGCCGGTATCCGAAGACTCACAGTTCGTGCAGGGATAGAGATAACCCAATGCGGTGATAGCGAGGCCTTTGCCGGAAAGGCAATTGGGCCGGATGGAAAGCTGGCTGTCGAGTTCGGGCGCCGGCATGTCCGCAGAGCGGACGCGGCGGACGGCGCGGCGATTGAGATTGACCACCCCTATGTAGTCGCCGCTTGCGGGCGCAAGTGGGTCGTCCTCGCGGAAACGCGCACTCTTTTTGAACGTGATGTCACGCACTCCCAGTCGCTCGGCCAACCTACGCGCTTCTTCGATCTGGTGTTCATTGTGCCGGAAGACGATGAACTTCCAGGACACGAACGTCCGCGGCGCACAGTAGGCCATCGCCGCCTCGATGTCGCTCCAGCGCGAATTGACGCGGTAGATGTGATTGGTATCCTCGAGCCCGTCGACGGAAAAGGTTATGGCGTCCCTCTCGTCGAGGAGTGCGCACGTCTTCTCCCACCATTGCATGGTGCGGTGGCTGCCGTTGGTCTCAATCATGACGCTCAATCCCGCAGCCTTGAAATGGGCAATCACCTCATGGAAACGGGTGTGATAAATGCAGTCACCATAAGTACCGCACAGATTGATCTTCAGTCCCTCGAAAGCGCGCCGCCCGGACACCGGAAAGATCCGCTCGACTAGATCGACCGGCAGCTGGGTCAGGTTTTCACGGACCCACGGATTGCCGGTGCGGCTGCACTCGGGGCAGCCGAGCGTGCAGCGATTGGTGATCTCGACATTGAATGACCGCACGGCTGCGCCCAGAAACTCATACCCCAAAGCAGACGCCGTTTCAGGCTGCCGGAGAAAATCATTAGACGTGGTCATGATCAGACCGGATGGTAGTCGACAGGCCGCGCCACCTGCAAGGATGGCGTATGCGGTAGCCCACCCACTATGGATCGGAGGCTATCCGTTATTTATACGGATCAGCAGCGTCGCGCAGGCCGTCACCGAAGAAGTTAAACGCCAGGATGACGACGATCACCGGCACCACCGGCAGCATCAACCAGGGATACAGGGCAACAACGTTGATGTTCTGCGCCTCGTTCAACAGGACACCCCAGCTCGTAATCGGGGGACGCAGACCCAGGCCCAGGAAGCTCAGCGCAGTTTCACCCAGGATCATGGACGGAATCGACAACGTTGCCGATGCGATCAAATGGCTCATGAAGCCCGGCAGCAGATGCCGACCGATGATACGGCGCGGCCGTGCACCCATAAACTGTGCCGCGGTGCAGTAGTCTTCCTCTCTCAGCGCCAGCAGCCGGGACCGCACGGCCCGTGCCAGGCTGGTCCAGTCCAAAAAGGCCAGGATGACCGTGATGCCGAAAAACACCAGAATCGGGCTCCAGTTTACCGGCAGTACCGCCGACAGGCTCATCCACAGCGGCAACTCCGGAAACGACCTGAAAATCTCGATGATACGCTGGATGACATTGTCTATCGGTCCGCCGTAGTATCCGGCGATGCCGCCGATGACGATGCCGAGCGTCATGCTGATCACAATCCCGATCAATCCTATGGTTAAGGAAATGCGTGCACCGTGGATGATGCGCGACAACATGTCCCGGCCCAGCCGGTCTGTCCCCAACCAGAAGAAATAACCGTCCTTGGCGGGACACACCAGGTGAAACGTCGATTCAAAGAGATCCCAGAACATGTAGGGATCGCCCGAACACAGAAAGCGCAGTGGATACACGCTACCTCTGTCAACTTTGTATTCCCGCTTCAGATTGGTCATGTTCATCTCGAACTTAAAGCCGTAGACGAACGGGCCCGTGAACTCACCCTCGTGGAACCAATGTACGGACTGCGGTGGGGCGAAAATACGCTGCGTATTTCGCGTATTCAAGTTATAGGGGGAGATGAATTCCGTGAATATGCAGGTCACATACGAAAAAAGCAGGATTGCCGCCGAAATCATGGCAATTTTATGCCGCTTCAGCTTGAGCCACATCAACTGCCATTGCGAGGCGAGGTAGTACTTTTCCTGCTCCGGGGTCAGTGCCTCGATGGAGAACGGATCGAACGGCTTTTCCG
Source organism: uncultured Gammaproteobacteria bacterium (assembly GCA_947259955.1). Taxonomy (GTDB): domain Bacteria; phylum Pseudomonadota; class Gammaproteobacteria; order Arenicellales; family JAANXG01; genus JAHEKE01. The sequence continues at coordinate 4,198 of CAMYOI010000012.1, read as the reverse complement.
ATACGTAATGCTCTACCGTTCTGTTTGGCGTACTCATCGCGTCACACCTCCCTGCAGCCGTATCCTGGGATCGAGCATGGCTAGCGCGATATCCGACACCAGTACCCCGAACACCGTCAAGGTCGACAGGAACATCAGGAAGGATCCTGCAAGATACATATCCTGACTCTGTAGAGCGCTCAGCATCATGGGCCCGGTGGTCGGCAGGGACAAGACCACGCCCACGACCTCCGCCCCCGAAATAATGCTAGGCAGAATGGCACCGATATCCGCAATAAAGAAATTGAGCGCCATGCGCAGGGGATACTTGCGCAGCAGTTTTCCAGGCGGCAGGCCCTTGGCGCGGCCGGTGGTGACATATTGCTTCTGCAGTTCATCGAGCAGGTTGGCTCGCAGCCGGCGGATCATGCCGGCGGTCCCGGAGGTTCCGATCACGACCACCGGTATCCACAGATGCTCCAGCACCGACATCGCTTTGCCCCAACTCCACGGCTGGTCGATGTATTCCGGTTCCATCAGACCCCCTATCGAGGTCCCGAAATACACGTTAGCCAGATACAGCATTACCAGAGCAAGCAGGAAGTTCGGCGTGGCCAACCCAATGAAGCCGATAAAGGTCAATCCGTAATCACCCCAGCTATACTGGTGCGTCGCGCTGTAGATGCCGATGGGGAACGCAATGATCCAGGTAAACACGATCGTTACCACGGATACGACGATGGTCAAAATCAACCGGTCGCCAACAACATCACTGACTGGCAGATCGTACTCGAATGAGTAGCCGAAATCCCCCTGCACCATGCCGACGACCCAATAGATGTACTGCTCCCACATGGGTTTGTCGAGTCCATACTCCTGCCTCAAAAACTCGACTTTCTTGGAGTCGACGGTCTCTCCCTGGCTCTCGAGTTCGGCGATGTAGCTCTCCAGGTAGTCGCCCGGCGGCAGCTGGATGATAACGAAGCAGATCAGGCTGATCACCAGCAATGTCGGGATCATCATCAGGAAACGGTGGATGATGTACTTCATACCTGGGTGGTCTCGGTCTCGGTGTCAGATAGGTCGATCATTGTTAGTCGTCGAACCAGAACGTATCCGGCTGGTAGATACCAAAGTACGAACCGGGCTCCCAGTTGTAGAGGCCCTGCTCCGGGGCATTGCGCAACTTGTTGTTGACCACCACCGGCTGCGGCACGCCGTTTACGGTACCGATTGTGAAAACCTGATCGGCGTGAATCCCGAGCATTTCGTGCCAGATTTTCTCCCGCTTCTCCGGGGATTCTGTGTGTACCCAATTATCGTTCAGTTCGGACAAACGAACGACCGGTTCGAGATCTGGTGGTTCTCCGGACTGTCCACCGGATTCGTAGAACTTGCCCCATTTGGACCAGTGCAGCTGCTGCTGAGTAGTCGGCGCCAGTTCCGCAGGGCTCATATCAGCGGTAGGAATGCCATTGTAAAGGCCCGACCATACCGCCATGACGGAGTCGCCCGCGAAGATCCGGTTTCTGAACACTTCACGCTGGGACGGTCTGGTAAACAATGCAATACCCAGCTTCCTCCAACTGCCGGTGATCAGCTCCAGGACATCGGTTTCCTCGGTGCTTTCACCCGACGACTGGACGATGATCTCCATCGGTTTCCCATTGGGCAGCAAACGCAGCCCCTTGGAGTTGCGTTTGGACAATCCCATTTCATCCAGCAAGGCATTGGCCTGCTCGAGGTCGAACTGGGCCCAGTTCGTCTGATACTCCGGCCTGAACAGGGGACTGTCCGGCAGCACGGTGTTGTTGCTTTCGCTGACCAGTCCGAAATAGATCACCTGGTTTATTTCCTGCCGGTTTATGGCCAGGGACAGTGCCCTGCGAAACCGCACATCGTGCAACATGCTGCGCCAGACTTCGTCGTTGGTATTCAAATTGGGTGACAGCGCAATCTGCGAACCCTTGGCGGTCCGCCAAAGACGCACCGTATAGTCATTGCGCTGTTCCCCTTCCTTCAGAAAGGTATAGTCGTCGAAGGTCAGGTACCGGGCCTGCAGATCCACGTCACCGGCTCCGGTCTTGGCGGCCACGAGACTGACCGACACGATGGTGACGATCGCCCGATCGATGTACGGCAGCTGGTTGCCCTGTTCATCAACGCGGTGGAAAAACGGGTTGCGTACGAACACATAGCGATCCGAAGGGGGAAACACCGTGTTGTACCAGGGTTGCAAGGTCGGCAGGTCGGGGTTGGTCAATTTGTACATGCGGGACATGCGTGTATGCATGCCGGCCCAGTTCCGGGTCCCGGCTTTCTTGACCTTGGCCTTGAGCTGCTCCTCGGCCAGATAGTTCGCATGGAACTGCTTCATGTAGTGGGCGGGTTCGTAGATGAACAGCGGTCGCGCACCGGCCAGGGCGGTCAGGAAGAAGGGGTTGGGGTTGGACCAGGAGTATCGGATGGTGTGTTCATCGATGATCTCGACTTTCGGCGGCTGATCGTCCACCAGCAGGGAAGTGCTGGGGCCGAAAGGGGACAGGTCCTCGTTGTTGGCGACGTCCTCCCAGAAGTAGCGGAAGTCTTCAGTCGTAAAAGGGTGGCCGTCGGACCACTTGTGACCCGGGCGCAGGTGGAAGGTGAATATCTTGCTGTCCTCGACGTCGAACCTCTCCAGAACGTCCGGCACCAGTTCCAGTTTCTGGTTGTAACCGACGAGACGGGAATATCCGTAAATGACCATCTGGCGGATGTCCCGGGTTTTACCCATGAGCATGTCGAGATCTCCGCCATAGCGGCCGATCTTCCTGCCCGTGTCAACGAGATTGATCACGCGCGGCACCTCCGGCAGCCGTTCGCTCACGGCAGGCAGCTTGCCGGCCTGGACGTCCGCAACCAGGCTTGGAACTTCGCCGGCTATTGCTGCAAGGGGCAACGAACCGAGCAATAGGCCGGCAGCGGGAATCGTCAGGGCTCTCAACAGGTTCTTCATTACATCAACTCCTGGGAACTGGTGCCGACCATGGCCCGGACCAGGTGCCGGTCGGTCAGCGAAATGAATTCGGTTGGCGTGTGCGCGGTGGCGGTAAACGGCGGTGGCCAGGCGGCGGGATTCGAATCCTTACCTTCCATCAACGCGGCAAAATTCAGTGGATGATTCAGATCAGGCGAGGGAACCGCGGCGAGCAGAGCCTTGGTATAAGGATGCGTCGGTTTTTTGAACAGTACATCGCGAGGCGCGATCTCCACCAGGCGACTGGCGCACATGACGGCGATACGGTCGGACACGTAGTCCACCACCGCCAGGTTGTGCGACACAAATAAATAGGTCAGGCCCAGTTCCTTTTGCAGATCCTTCATCAGATTGAGAATCTGCGCCTGGATGGAAACATCGAGCGCGGCAACCGGTTCGTCACAGATCAGAAAATCCGGTCTCAGGGCCAGCGCCCTTGCAATGCCTATGCGCTGTCGCTGTCCGCCGGAAAAACTGTGCGGGTAGCGGTTGAGAAAGCGCGGGTCCAGTCCCACCATACGCAACAATTCCGTGACCATCTCCTCCTGGTACGAACGATTACCTGCCTTGTGTATAACCAAGGGCTCCCGGACCAGATCGAATACGGTCATGCGCGGATTCAAGGAACTGAATGGGTCCTGAAAAATGAACTGCATCTTTCGCGTGAAATCCAGCCCCGCCTGGCCGGACAACGCTCGCAGGTCAACCAGCTCGCCCCGGTCATTGTAGGTCATCGAACCGGAGTCCGGGATCAGCCCCCGCATGATCATCTTGCTCAGGGTGGTCTTGCCGCATCCGCTCTCGCCGACCAGTCCCACGCACTCTCCGGGCTGGATATCCAGGCTGACGTCACTGACCGCGGTAATGGCGTGCTCACCACCCATACCGAGCAAGCCACTTTGCCTGATGCGAAATGTCTTGGTCAGATTCTTTATCGAAAGATGAGGGCCGCTGGCGCTCGCTTCGGCGGGCCAGGGCTCCCGGCCGGCAAGCAGCGGTCCGGTCTGATGGTCGATTTCGCGTATCGGAACCAGGCGCTCCCCCGGTTTCATATCGAAGCGCGGCACCGCCGTCAGCAGCGACTTGAGATAAGGGTGCGATCCTCGCCTGAAGATATCCTCCAGCGTGCCGCGCTCCATAACCTCGCCGTGATACGCCACAACCACTTCGTCGGCAACGTTGGCAACGACGCCCAGGTCGTGG
>CAMYOI010000011.1 GCA_947259955.1 uncultured Gammaproteobacteria bacterium | reverse complement strand
CGCACCAGCGGAATGCGCGCCAGTATATCCTCCCACAAACGCACCAGGCGCCGGCCAAACAGATTGGCGAAGATCATGCCGGTAATGATCACGATCAGCAGGGTCAGCGCGATGCCGACGCCGGGCAGATTGAAGCCGAGGACATATTCCGGTCGATACTGGGATGGAAGCAGCAGCAGGACCTGGTCGGTCAGATCGACCAGCAGCTTGACAACGAGGAAGGTCACACCAAGCGGGACCCATACCAGCAACCCGGCTACCAGCCATGTTCGCAGTTTACCCATGCTCAATCCGCATATCGCGCAAATTCACTCCGGAATGATGAAATAATGGAGTCAGAGTCAATTCCTATCGATGGTGTTCGCGTGGACGGATGCAACAACAATATTGACTCTGACCCCATTTTTCTCCTGTCTCAGCCTGAATCAGCCGAGGGCGAAGTGGTTTTGCTGCTGCTATTACTCGTACCCGAACTCGCGGAGGTGCCGGCAGATTTCGATTCGCTTGATTTCGTATCGGATTTTTTATCGTCTGTTTTCGGTTTTGCGTCCTTGGCTTCCTCTTTTTTATCACCTTTCGGAACGTCCTTCCCATCGCCCTTTTTGTCCTTGTTTTTGAAGTCCGTTTCATACCAACCCGTGCCTTTCAAGTGAAAGGCCGCCGCGGTCAGTTTCCTGCGCAACGAATCGGCGCCGCACTCGGGGCACACCTTCAGCACGTCGTCGCTTATTTTCTGCAATCGATCGAATTCGTAGCTGCAGTTACCACACATATAGGGATAAATCGGCATCTAATCACTCCAACTCGGTTCAACACCAGTTGATCCATACTTTGGGGTCGCACCGGACGAAAACAACCGCGCATTATAGCCGTTGAATGCGCGTTTGCCAGCAGGCAAGCGTGTTCCGGGCTAGTCTCCCGCCACGGTGAGCCGATCGAGCAGGATCGAACCGCTTCTATAGTTTCCCCGGGTATCCACATCAGCTCCAACTTCGACGATGCGCTTGAACATGTCCTTCAGGTTGCCGGCAATCGTCACTTCTTCCACGGGGTGCTGAATCCGGCCACCCTCGATCCAGAAACCCGCCACACCGCGCGAGTAGTCACCGGTGACGTTGTTCACGCCAGCGCCAATGAGCTCCGTGACCAACAGTCCGGTACCCATCTCCCTGATCATATCCTCGAGGCCTAATTTCCCGGGTCTGATGCACAGGTTCCGCACGCCACCGGCGTTTCCGGTGGTTTCCAGTCCCAACTTTCGTGCCGAGTAGCTGTCGAGCACATAGTTGTTCAATATGCCGGCCTGTACGATGTCCCTCGTTTGGGTTGCGACTCCTTCGCCGTCGTAGTTCGCGCTGCCTGTTGCCTTCGGCAGGTGTGGGTATTCACTCACCGTGATGTCATCCGCGAATACCGGTTCGCCGAGGCGGTCGAGCAGGAATGATGCCTTGCGATAAATCGCGCTGCCCCGGACCGCGCTGACGAAATGCGACAGCAGGCTGGCCGCCACAGGCGCCTCATAAATAACCGGGCACTGAGTGGTCTTGACCCTGCGCGCACCCAACCGCCGGATAGTGCGGCTCGCGGCGGACCGACCGACCGCGGCCGCCGATTCCAGTTCGTGAAAGTCGCGATCCGAGGTGTACCAGTAGTCCCGCTGCATGACGTTGTCCTGCTCTCCAATGACCGCGCAACTGACGCTATGACGGGTACCCGATGTACCGCCAGCGAAACCGTGCGTGTTCGCATAGACTTCGGTGCCGCGATGGGTAAAAACCGTCGCGCCCTCAGAATTCGATATACGGTTGTCGAAGCTCCGAGCCGCATCCTCACATTCACGGGCCATGTCTATCGCCTGCTCGACGGTGAGTTCCCACGGGTGATCGATGTCCAGGTCCCTGATCTCGGTCGCCATGCGATCCGCGTCCGCCAGGCCGGCGCAATCATCGACAGCGGTATACTTCGCGATGGTACACGCCGCACGCACGCTATCCTCGATCGCTTCGGCATTGAAATCTGAAGTGCTGGCGGATCCCGTCTTGCGACCAAAATAAACGGTGACCACTAGGCTCTTGTCGCGGTTGTGCTCGATTGTCTCTACTTCACCCATCCGCACACTGACCGAAAAACCCTGGCTGCGGCTCACCGCGGTCTCGCCGGAGTCCGCGCCCATCCGCTTGGCCGTCGCCAGCACCCGGCCTGCCAGCTCAGCAAGCTTTTCCTGATCTTGCGCCGTGCCCTCTCCGACGGTGTGTTCACCAGGCGCCACGATCTCGCTCATACGTCCACACCTCCTACGGTCAAACCGTCTATCCGCATCGTAGGCTGCCCCACCCCGACAGGGACCTGCTGACCATCCTTGCCACACGTGCCGACTCCGGTATCCAGTTCGAGATCGTTGCCCACCATGCTCACTCGGGTGAGAACATCTGGACCGTTGCCGATCAGCATTGCGCCGCGGACGGGCCTGGTGACGCGTCCTCCCTCTACCATATAGGCCTCGCTGGCTGAGAACACGAACTTGCCGGAAGTGATATCGACCTGCCCGCCGGAGAAATTCACAGCATAGATACCCTTGTCTACGGAGCTCAGGATTTCCCCCGGATCGTACTGTCCCGCCAGCATGTATGTATTGGTCATGCGCGGCATGGGAACGTGTGCATAGGATTCCCTGCGGCCGTTACCGGTCGGTTCCGCGCCCATTAGACGAGCATTATGAGTATCCTGCATGTAGCCCCTCAATACCCCGTTCTCTATCAAAATCGTCCGCCGGGTCTGGGTTCCTTCGTCATCTACGCTGAGTGAACCGCGCCGATTGGGTAAAGTGCCGTCGTCTACCACGGTGCATTGCTCCGTTGCGACCTTTTCGCCGATCCTGCCCGAAAACGCAGAAGTCCCCTTGCGGTTGAAATCACCCTCGAGGCCATGGCCGATTGCTTCATGCAGCAACACGCCCGGCCAACCCGGCCCCAGAACCACCGTCATCGTTCCGGCCGGCGCGTCCGCCGCTTCGAGGTTGACCAGCGCCTGACGCACAGCCTCGTGAGCGTATTCGCGGATCCTGTCTTCGCTGAAATAATCCAGTCCATATCTGCCGCCGCCACCCGCGCTGCCCTGTTCACGCCTCTCGCCATCGACGACAATGACCGAAATGTTTAGCCTGACCATCGGTCGGATGTCCGCAACCAGCCTGCCGTCGTGACCGGCGACCAGCACCACATCGTGGACCGAGACCAAACTCGCCATCACCTCGGAAACCCTGGGGTCACGCTGGCGGGCGTCTTTTTCCGCACGCTCCAGAAGTCGGACCTTGTCCTCGTCCGGCATGGTCGTCAGGGGGTCCGTGGTGCTGTACAGCATCGGAAACTCCCTTGCCGCCCGTGGCGATAGGTTCACCGACCTGTCCTGCCCTTGTGCCGCGATCGCCCGTGCAGCGCCAGCCGCCTGGACCATCGCCGGCAAACCAAGCTCATCGGAATAGGCAAATCCCGTCTTCTCACCGGACACCGCCCTGATGCCTACACCCTGGTCAATGCTGTGGCTGCCGGATTTCACCTTGCCTTCCTCCAGCGACCAGGCCTCCTGGCGCGCATACTGGAAATAGATATCGGCGTAATCCACGTCGCGCCCCCCCAGCTTCGAAAACAACTTGTCCAGATCCGGTTGGCTCAGCCCGGTCGGTTCCCATATCTTGGATTGTGCTAGTTCGAGTATTTGTGACATTTCAGTATTTGTTTCCTATAACCGGCGGTGTTTCAGACTGGGAAAGTCCCGCCTGACCGAACTCAGTCTGTCGTCGTCGATATCGGCGATCGCCACCCCTTCCGGTTGGTTTGTCAAGTTGTCCAGTATTCTTCCCCATGGATCGATGATCATTGTGTGCCCAAACGTCTCACGTCCATTATCATGGGTTCCGTATTGTCCCGGTGCAATGACGTACGCCTGATTTTCGATGGCACGGGCCCGCAGCAGAATTTCCCAGTGCGCCCGCCCGGTCGTAGCGGTGAACGCGGACGGCACCGTGAATAAGTCCGCGTTTAGACCGGACAAACATCGGTAGAGTTCCGGAAACCGCACATCATAGCAAATCGTCAATCCCAGCGTACCGGCAGGTGTATCGACGCAGACAAGGTTTTCGCCGCCCGGATCTCCCGCGGAAAAATAAGCCGATTCCTTGTAAGCCTCCGAATCGCTTACGGCAACATCGAACAGGTGAATTTTGTCGTATCGAGCCCGGCGCCGTCCGTCAGGCCCGAACAACAGGCAGGAGGCTTTGAGCCTGTCCCCAACTGCCGCGACCAGTGAAATGGTGCCGCCCACCAACCAGATTTGGTGGTGCTTGGCCTGCCCGGCGAGAAATTCCTGAATCGGACCATTTCCCGGCCGCTCCGCTATATCAAGTCGATCCTTTTCACTGCGCGGCATGAGCGCGAAGTTTTCAGGGAGCGCAATCAGCTCTGCACCAGATCCCGCGGCCTGCTCGACCAATCGACCCGCAAGCTCCAGATTCATCGAAACCTTGGACGAGGAGTTCATCTGAATCGCGGCGACGCGGCTCATTTCAATTTGGGGCTCAAGACAAAAATCGTGGGTCAGTAGTTGCTGCGAGGTTCTGCCTCGATCGCGATCGCCCCCGGCACGCCAGACCCGGGTTGCAGTTCGATCCTGTCAAGTCGGATGCCGAATGCGACAAGCCAGTCACGCAATTCGATCGCCCACTCGTTTCCCGCGTCACCGCCCGGATACTGGATGACTATGATCATGTCCTCGCCGGACTCGAAGCTGCCAAAGACCCGCTGCAGAGCCGGAAGCTGCAGAACGGACACCGCACTCGTTACTTTCTCCCAATCCTGACGCTGGATCAACTCGGCGGCGCCGGACGATACGGACCAGGCGGAAACGGTCAGCATTATTATCGATGCTGGAATCATCGTTCCAAAGCGTCTCCGGACCCGCCTTCCCGGGGGAAAATGGCGGCCGGCCTCGATCATCGGGTCGTTTCTTCCACGAGTTCGGGCTCCCATCGCACCGTTGTAAATTCCGGCGATTCCCAGGAACCGGTGATGTCGTATTGGTACTGAATCATCTTGGAAAGTTGCTTCTCGAACACTTTCTGGGCAATGAAAACCATGGCCCCGGCGACCGGATTGGCAATCGCGCTGATCATGCTGATCTGCGAACCCACGTGTGGTGCCACCACAACCCGCAGGTCATAATCTTCCGCCGCCAGACCGGTTCTTCCGCTGATTTCGATCAAAGCCGAGGGCCCCGCGATGAACATCCCATCGCTGTACAGATTTCCACCGGTAATCGTTCCTTCCGCTTTTATTTGATCGAACGCGAGGCCCTTCGAAAATATATCGGAAAAATCTAAGCTCAACCGCCGGCTGATCGCATCAACGTTGAACAGCCCGAGGAGCCTACCAGACCCGGGATCGACATTCAAAAAGCGCCCGGATTCGGCGACTGCGGAGTAGGTGCCATTCAGTTCGCGCAAAACGAAATTTCGAGGGTCTCCGGGCCACTCGAGTTCGATGTCCAGGTTTACCCTCGATTCCGCGATGTGGGGTGGAAGACTGAGTTTTTCAAGCGCTATGGCGACATCTTCACTGAGCATGGTGGCCCTGATCCGAGTTGTCGATCCGTTTTCACCGAAATCCCAGTGCCCGTTTGCCCTTATTTGCAGACCGGACTGATCCAGGATCAAGTCATCTACACTCCAGCGGTCTGCATGTCCTGTTGCCTTCAAGTCGAGTCTGCCGAGGTCCCACTCACCGAAAATGAAATGATCGGCCTGGATCTCGACGTTTGGGTATCTGCGCCGCACATCCGGCTCACTGGTATTGCGTTTGCCGCGGGGTTTAGGAAGGTAAAGTCGATCGAAGTCCATGATGTAATCGCCCGGCCCGTCGCTGATCAGCAACGCGTCTACCCGCCCCGTTACGGATTCTCCGTACAACCATGCGCGCCATTTCACACCCTCGCTGGAAACCGCTCTCACACTGGTCGCCCCCAGATTGCGCGACAGGAAGCGCACGTCCTCCAGTTGCAGTTCCACGATTCGAAGCGCCGACTGAAAGGATCCGCGCTGTCCGGGTGTATCGGTTTCATCCACCTCGAGCAGCGCCAGCCACTGGTCGAGGTTCAAAAACGGCTGCTGAATCTCTATCCGTATTCCCTCTTGCGGCGGCAGCCGGGTATCTGATGTGCCGACAGTGACGACGCCGTTTTGGATCACCGGGAGGGAATCTTCTTTTCCGAAGACGAGCAAGCCCCTAACCGGTCCGGACTCGAAGCGGTATTCCTGTTTATCGCGCTCCAACCAGGCCTTGAACTTGGTTTCACGCGCAGCTGCGTGGGATTTTTCCATAGGATCCGGCAGAACGATCTGGACTCCCTCGAGGTTACTCTCGATTTCCAGTTGCGCGACACCGCCTTCCACGGTCAGGGCTCCATCCCAGTTGGTCGTTCCCGATACGCTTGCGCTGACCGCGCCGCTCTCGAGCATAGCGGCGAGTTTCGCAGAATCCAGACGCCCTCGCGCCCTGATGCGCCAGACTGGGGGTTTGCCCGCCTCCACCGTATCAATGTCCAGTATGACCGGCCCTCCCAGAAAAAAACCCGACACTCCGGACGCTTCCACCGTCGAATCGGTAAAATCGATCACTCCTTGCAGATCCTGGAAGGAAAAGCGATCCACAACCGTGAGTTCCGCATTCTTGACTTTATACCGACCGGACACCTCGACGCCGTTCTTCAGATCCTTCAACGGCAGATGTATATCCAGCTCCAGGTTGCCGCTGCCGGCCGCCTGCAGCGGCAGTGGATCCGCGTTCCTGACGAGCGGACCTTCGGTGAGGAACTCGACCACATCACTGGCGGGGGACGCAAGATTTGCCCTGATGTCTAACACCGTACCACGCTTGAAAAGATCATTGCTTTCCACAACCGCACTGATAATGCGTGAGGCGCTGATCTCGGCCGACGCGATATCCGCGTGCAAGGCGGCGTTGTTCAGGCTCACATCGCCGTAAATCTTGTCCGCGTCGGGCCATCGATCCGCGTAGTGCAGTCTGGCATCGAGAACCTTGGAGGAGACATAGAACGAACCGCCGCCATTTCGAAACGGGAATCTCCCGAGATCTCCCACCAGATCGATCCTGGCGTCGCGAAAGCTGCCCTGTATCAAGCCCATGTCCAGCCATTCAGCTGCCTTGGGCGGCATCCTCTCTAGCGGTAGATAGCGCTTGAGCTTGTCTACTTCGAGCTCCACGATGGTGAACTCGCTGTCGATGTGCGGTAACCTCGATCCGTCCAGAGGAAAACGGAGTTTTGCCCTTCCTCGCAGCGCTTGTACATCGGAGTTGCTCAATTCGAGATTGTTCACCGCGACATTCCATTGAGTGCTGTCGCGGGCCCAGCCGACTTCGCCCCGGAACTTGTTGAAATAAATCGATTCCGCGAGGATGCCCGGCATATCGAGTTTGACGCCGCTTGAGTCCAGGCGGACCGTACCGCCGGCCGGCTCTAAAACCATGCCGCCTTTCGCCCCGGTTACGCCCGGGATGCCCAAAAATGGTTTCCACCCGACCCCGTCGAACCCGGTCTCGACGCGCCAGTGGTCGGGCGACAAAAACGGCCCCCGCGTTACCACGGAGACCGCATCCAGCCGTCCGTCAGGTTTGATGTGTGCGGTAACCTCGTGCCACGGCAACTCGAACTGCAACTGATCCCTCACGCCGATGACCTGGGTAATATCCAGAGCGTCAACATGATACGTTCGGGTCTGGTGGGTTCGACCCACGGCGAATCGTCCGGCACCGAGAATGCTGCCGTTTACGTTGAACTCGGGATTGACGAACTCCAATCTCCAATTCTTCTGATTATGGCGCCACGAGATCGAACTGCGGAAACTGTTCACCGGGATTATCTTTTCACCGCCTTCGAAGGGGATTTCGAAATCGGACATATCCAGGTCCCCGCCCGCTTCGATGATACTGCCGTCCAGCCACTCTGTATCTATGCGGGTACTGATCAACCCGGCGGTCTCCCAGGGCAGCGTCTGTCTGAGAATCAGCGGCAGCTCCGCCAATTGCAGGCGCGCCACATCGACCTCGATTTGACCGTCCCACAGCCCGCTCCGCAACGGCTGTCCTTGAATTTCACCGCTGACGCTGGCGGATTCACCCAGGGCCTTCGGCGGCACGGTCCACCCGCTGAATCGCGTGGTATAGCCGGTGTTGTTAACGGCGATGTTGATATCTTCAAATGTAAAACTGCGGTTCGCCTCGCGTTTATCGAGCCAGGTAAGAGACGCTCCCCTGATCTCCGAGCTACGCTGGCTGAGGAACCATTCCAGCGCCGGGTGCGGGGAACGTTTAGGATCAGCCACAAAGTCGCCTATCCGTATAGTCCCGTCTTCCCGCCGCAGTGCCTGCAGTGATAGGCCGTAGACTACGATACGCTCCAGTCCTGGCGCGGAGCCCAACAGGGTCAGCGGGTCGAAAGAAATTTCCAGTTTGCGTAAGCGCAGGGCCAGCCGTGTGCCGTCCTGACTCAAAATCCTGATGCCGTTCGCCTCGACCTCGGCATGCAGACCCCGCCAGCGTGTCTCTATCGATTCGATCTGAACCGGCCTTTTTATTTGCTCGCTCAGGTATTTTTCAACGGTCGCCGCATCGACTCCGATCGACAGATAAGCCAGGCCCAAGGCGATAACCAAAAAGGTGCCCAGAGTAATCAGAAACCCTGTTACCAGAAGCGAATATTTGATCGTATGTCGGGTAAATTTCATATTCTGGAACAGTTTTGCTTCCTTTTCGCCAAGGCGTCAATGGTTTCTACTGGCCCATTTGTCCGTGCTAAGGCACGCTCTGTCCGCTAACTGTAGACATCCACGGGGTGCTTCCTAAGATTTTCAGTAATACTGAAACAACGTTTACTAATCACGGTGGGTACGGGTCAATATAAAATGGAAAACTTAGAATCCTTGGACAGGTGTATCGAGTGCATGCAACAAAATCTTGAAATACTCGATGAATTGTCATTTACGCTGACCGATATCCGGTCTAGCTTCTCCCGCCCTTCGGCTCGAAGCTATGCAGATGTCGGGACGTACGACCATCTAGAACCCCGCGATTTACTTAGCACCCTCGCCCCGTCCTTCGCCTAGTCCGCATTTCCGACAGGCATTCCTGGCCTGTATCCTGAGCACGGTCCATTTTCTGGGGCGCAGGGCAGTCTCGATTCACAGAAGGACGACGTCATGTTCTTCCTGGTGATACATCGCCTCCACCTGCAGCCGGATTGGTTTACCGACAAACTCCTGCAGATCGGCAAGACTGGTCGCCTCCTCGTCCAGCAACATGTCTATGACGACTTGTGATGCCAGAACAAGAAATCCATTGGCATCGAACTGCCGGGCTTCCCGTAAAATCTCTCTGAATATCTCATAACAGACCGTCAAAGGCGTTTTTTGAAAACCACGCCCGCTGCATACCGGGCACGGTTCACAGAGCACACGCTCAAGGCTTTCCCGGGTACGCTTACGCGTGATCTCGACAAGTCCCAACGTCGACATCTCGGTAACGAATGTTTTTATCCGGTCCCGGGCCAGGGCCTTGTCCAGGGCCCGCATGACTTGCCTGCGGTGCTCCGGATCCTCCATATCGATGAAGTCGATAATGATGATGCCCCCGATATTGCGAAGACACAGCTGCCTCGCGATAGCCTGTGCTGCTTCAAGATTCGTCTTGAACAGGGTTTCCTCGAGCGTTTTCCGACCGATGTAGCCGCCTGTATTGACGTCAACCGTGGTCATCGCCTCGGTCTGGTCGATGATCAGATAACCGCCCGACTTGAGGTGCACCTTGTTCGATAAAGCGCGCTGGATTTCGTCCTCGACGGAATACAGATCGAATATGGGCCGTTCTCCGGGATAGTACTCGATCCTGTCGACTACCTGGGGCACGAGGTCCCTTGCGAATTTCGCCGCTTTTTCATAGGTCTCCCTGGAATCGATACGGACCTTTTCCACGTTTTCACTTACCAGGTCGCGCATCGTGCGCATGGCGAGCGTAAGGTCCTCATGTATGAGCGCTGGTGCGGACGCCGTTTTCGCCTTTTCGTGAACCTTTTGCCATACCCTCTGCAAAAAAGAGATATCCATTCGAATTTCCTCTTCCGTGGAGAGGTCCGCCGCGGTACGGATGATGAAACCACCCTGCACTCCTTCGCTCTCGACCAATTGGCACACCGACTGCTTCAGGCGCTCGCGGTCATCCGGCTGGTCGATCTTCCGGGAAATACCGATGTGGTCGCCTTCCGGCAGGTAGACCAGGTAACGCGCGGGGATCGCAGTCTGCGAAGTCAATCGTGCGCCCTTTCCACCGAGCGGATCCTTGAGTACCTGCACTAACAGGTCCTGCCCGTTTCGCAACAATTCAGTGATCTGGGGTTGTGGGTGTTCGAACGAGCCAAATCCGTTGAATCCATTTTCATGACGGCGCCACATATCGGCGGCATGTAGAAACGCGGTCCGCTCCATGCCGATGTCCACGAACGCGGCCTGCATGCCAGGCAGTATCCTCACTACCTTGCCTTTATAGATGTTTCCGACGATCCCCCGGAAACGGGCGCGCTCCACGTGCACTTCCTGCAATACGCCGTTTTCCACCACTGCGACCCGGGTTTCCTGGGGCGTTATATTGATCAGAACCTCTTCACTCACAGCCAGTCGACACCGATTTTTTTGAGCAGGCAGCGCGTCTCGAACATGGGCAAACCTACGACCCCAGTGTAACTGCCTTCAATTCGTTTCACGAAAGCGGAGCCCAGCCCCTGTATGGCATACGCACCTGCCTTGTCGTTCGGTTCGCCGCAGGCACAGTAGGCTTCCACTTCCCCTGGGGAGATCTCTTCGAACGTCACCTGGGTCCGGCTCAACTTCTGCCACAATGAATCTTCGTGTTTCACGGCAACGGCGGTGAGTACCTGATGCGTGCTTCCCGACAGATCCCGCAGCATTGATCGGGCTTGGTCAATGTCCCGCGGCTTACCGAGTATGCGGCCTCTGAGCGTGACGCAGGTGTCTGCCGCAAGAACCGGCAGATCCTGCAGCGTTTCATCATTAATCACGGCGGCCGCCCGGCATGCTTTTTCACGCGCCATTCTGAGCACGAAATCAGCCGGCTTTTCCCCGCTGCCGCTGGATTCGTCGATATCGACCTCCAGGACCCGAAAAACAAGTCCCACGCCCTCGAGAAGCTCCCGCCGGCGCGGCGACGACGATGCCAGATAAAACTGCGATGAACTGCCGGGCATTCGGATCATCGGGTTAGCCGCGGTGATAAGGGTGATTCGAGATGATCGACCATGCGCGAAACATCTGCTCCGCGATGATGACCCTTACCAGGGCGTGGGGAAAAGTGAGCGCGGACAAAGACCAGCTTTCGTCAGCCCGGTCCAGGCAGTCTTTGCTCAATCCGTCCGCGCCGCCGATCATCATTGCCACATCACGACCACTGCCCATCCAGGTATTCAACACGCTCGCAAGACATCTTGTCGTAACGGTGGTTCCAGTTTCGGTCAATGTGACCAGGTGAGAATCTTCGGGCACCCTGTTTAACAATCTCGACCCCTCCTCGCGCTTCGTTCTGTTGACATCTGCCGCCCGGGTCCTGTTGACGGCCGGCACCTCGACAAGTTCAAGCGCCAGGTGCCGCGGCAACCTGCGAGCGTATTCGTCGAATCCACTCGACACCCACCCCGGAGTGCGCGTACCGATCGCGATGAGTTGAATCTTCACATATTTTTAGTCCGGTTGCTCTCTGTTCAGACGGACCAGCTCTTCGACTTCCCGGTTCCACAGTCTTTCGAGATCGTAGTACTCCCTCGTCTCCGGACGCATTAGGTGAACGACAATATCGCCCAAATCGATGAGCACCCAATCTCCCTCGCTTTCGCCCTCGACGCCGATAGGTCGAATACGGGCTGTTTCCCGTACCCCGTCCCTGACCCGGGCCGCCATGGATTTTACGTGGCGGTCCGAAGTCCCGCTGGCGATGATCATGAGGTCCGTAACATCGGTCAGTTGGCGGACATCGAGCGTCTTGACGTTCTGTGCCTTCATATCTTCAAGGATCTGCAACACCAGGCGTTTCAGATCGTCGATGTCAACCTGGTCGGGTTCTTCATTCATAGTCGATTCGCACCGTATAATTTATTCGCATAAATGTATTGCAGCACCTTTTCAGGCACCTGTTCGCTCACAGCTTCTCCCGCACCGAGCCGTCGTCTTATCTCGGTCGATGAAAACGGCATCTCGACGCCGTTCCAGAGCATCACCAGACCTGCGTTGCGTTGGCACAAGCGCTGCAGGTCGCCATGAACGAAGCTGTCATCAGGTTTCCATCCTGGCCTGGACAGTACCAGGAGATTTACCATCTTGGAGATTTCCTGCCAGCGGTACCAGGATTTCAGGCCCAGGAATGCATCCACGCCAAGAATGAGACACAGCGGCCGATCCTTGTATCTGTGACGCAGGTTAATCAGGGTATGAATCGTGTATGAAGGGCCGGGTCTTTCTATCTCCTGATCATCGGCCTCGAACAGAGGATAAGACTCCAGGGCGAGTTCCAGCATGGTGTAGCGATCGCGCACGGACGCCGCGGGCGGATCCCGATGCGGCGGGCGGGCACACAGCACATAGTGGATTTTTACAAAAGCAACGTCGCTTGTAAGACGATGGACCGGGCAAATGTGCCCATTGTGAACTGGATCGAATGTGCCGCCTACGATACCGATCAATCCGCACGGTCCATGAGTTGTGGGGTTGACTGCCGGATCATGTTCTTATGTGGCCATCCCCGATGACAATGAATTTCTGCGTCGTCAGACCTTCCAGACCGACCGGCCCGCGCGCATGCAGCTTATCCGTGCTGATCCCTATTTCGGCGCCCAGTCCATATTCGAATCCGTCGGCAAAACGCGTTGACGCATTGACGATGACCGAGCTCGAATCGACCTCACGCAGGAAGCGTTGTGCAGTGTGCATATGCTCGGTCACGATCGCGTCGGTGTGGTGAGATCCGTATTTTTCGATGTGGTCGATGGCATCGTCGAGCCCCTCGACGATGCGGATGGACAGTACGGCAGCGAGATATTCCGTGCTCCAATCATCTTCCATCGCGGCTGCGACGCCGGTGCACATGGCCCGTGTCGCGTCACACCCACGCAATTCAACGCCCCCCTTGACGAACATCTCACACAGGTGGGGCAGAATCTTTCGTGCGATCGACGCGGCGACGAGCAGGGTTTCCATGGTGTTGCATACACCGAGGCGCTGCATCTTTGCATTGCAGGCAATGGCGATCGCCTTCTCGATATCGGCATGTTCATCGATATAAACGTGGCAAATACCGTCGAGGTGCTTGATGACCGGTATCACCGAGTCGCGTGTTATCCGCTCGATCAGGCCCTTGCCGCCCCGGGGAATGATCACATCGACATATTCCGGAGAGGCCAGAAGTCTGCCTACCACGGCACGATCCGGAATGTTGACGACCTGAACTGACGAGTCCGGCAATCCACTCGCTTCGAGCCCCTGCTTGATGCAATCCGCGATTGCCAGATTCGAGCAGATAGCCTCCGAGCCACCCCTTAGAATCGTCGCATTGCCCGACTTGATGCACAATCCTGCCGCGTCAGACGTTACGTTGGGCCTGGACTCATAGATGATACCGACGACGCCCAAAGGCACGCGCATGCGCCCAACCTGTATGCCGCTTGGTCGGTACTTCATGTCCGCGATTTCGCCTATCGGGTCCGGCAACGAGGCGACCTGCAGCAATCCTTCGGCCATGGCGTCGATGCGCGCGTTGGTGAGTTCCAATCTATCGAGGAGCGAATCCGCCAGCCCATTGCGCCTGCCGGATTCCAGGTCGCGGGCGTTTTCCTTCGCCAGAAAGCCCCGCCTCTGTTCTAATCGCCCGGCGGTAATCTCCAGTGCCCTGTTCTTATCGAGGGTGCTGGCGGACGCCATGACACGAGCGGCTTTTTTGGCATCCCGGCCAAGTCTCTGCACATAGGCTTCGACATTCGTTGCGGTTATGTCGACTTTTGCATTCGCTTGAGTCACGGTACTGATTCTGGCAATCACTGCGCTTTAATCATCAAACGGGTACTCTAACACAACCGCTTTGGCACATAGCCAGGCAAATTCGCTCAATGCCTGACCAAACGCTTCCGGTTTCACGGCCTTTCAGCACCCTGTCCAATGCAGCCACATCCTGGAGCATCGATGCCCAACCCTCCCCGCCGCAGCGGCCCAGGGCCTTGTTAACCAGCGGGACCTGCCTGGACCATACCCGGAACGATTTGAACAGCTGCGCCCTGGGCTGTCCGGCTTCGATGGCGTGGCACAGGCGATACATGGTACGAACCTGATTGGCCAGCGCCCAGATAATGATTGCCGGTTCGGCACCCTCGCGTTTCAAACCGGTCAGGCTGCGCATCGCCTTGACGGCATCCCCCGCGAGGCAATAGTCAACCAGCGTAAATACGCTGAATCGTGCATTATCGGTAATACTTCCGGCGACGTCATCGTAGCGCACCGTGCCGCGTTCCGGGCCCAGAAGTTTCAGTTTATCGATCTCCTGCGCGGTCGCCAGCAAATTTCCTTCCGTATAGTGCGACAGCAAAACCGCCGCGTCATGCTCCACAGTAAAGCCCCGCGTCCGGGCCCTAGCAACGATCCAAGCCGGCAACTTGGACGCGGGCACCTGTTTCTTTTCGATCACATGCCCCGTTTTCTCGATGGTTTTATACCACTTGGTCTTGCGGGTTCTGGCGTCCAGCCTGCCGCTAACGATGAGAAGCGCGGTATCGGGAGGCGGCCGTTCACAAAAGCGGGACAGCGCCCGGGTACCCTGCTCTCCGGGTTTGCCGGTCGGCATGCGCAAATCGATCAGGCGCCGAATGGAGAAAAGCGACATGCTCTGAGCCGCCTCATCCAACCGGCCCCAATCGAACCCCGGCTCCACGGTCATGACCAGACGCTCTTCGAAGCCCTCGCTCAGGGCGCCAGCGCGGAGTTCGTCCGCCGTTTCTTCCACAAGCAGCGGCTCATCTCCAAAAATCAGCGTTATCCTATTGTGCATACCGAAACGAAGTCACAATTGAATTCCGGCGAGGGCAACGAGCACCCCGGAATTCCGGGGAATGAAACGGGACGGATTTGCCCGGGCGGACGGCACACAATCGGTCTGTCAGTCTGGAGTAAATAGCGTGCCAGTTGCCGGGTCCGGATCCGGATCCCCTGAAGCGAAGCACGAGGTCCCCGCGTGGTAGAACGGATCAGGCCCTAGTGAAGCGGCCGATGGACACCGCGGGACCGGCTGGTGCGAGTGAGGCGGTGACCGTAGCGATTTGCCGAAGGATCTGCTGGGTCAAATCCGTTAACATATCCTGACGCAGGCTTTCCTCTTCGATTTCAGCCTGCAGTATGAGGTCCGGGTCGAAGTTGAAGTCACGCCTGGTGACGAGGGCGGACTGCCTGAGGCTTTCACCCTCGGCAGATGTCAGCGTAAAGCGAGCTCTGTAACGCAGGATATAACCGGTAACTTTGCCGCGGTCGTCGATCGTAAGCACCTCTCTTTCGTACCTGACGTTCTTGAGATCCAACAGCGCGAGCGCGTCCGACGGGCTCTCCACAACGGTGGCGCCGCTGAAGCTGAGCGCTTCCACAAGCTTGGTGCGCAGGTCTCTGTCCTCGCTCTGAACACTGATTGTTTTGATGCTGTCCGGGATGGGAAGCTTTCCGCGCAGATGAAAACCACACGCGGTCAGGTACGCACACACGACGAAAGTCAATAGTAAACGCATAGGCATAGTGTATCTTCACATTTCATCAATTGAAACCGCGCAAATGCAGGCTCGGACAGGTTCCCGGTCTGCATTATATGTCATCCGACAACGATGTTGATCAAGCGCTTCGGCACGACTATGCACTTATTGATCCCGGCGTCACCGACATGCTGTGCTACTTTAGGGTCGGCAAGCGCGGCTTCCCTGATCGAGTCTTCACCAGCATCGACTGGAACTCGAATGCGGCCGCGCAGTTTACCGTTTACCTGAACCACCATTTGCACAACCTCGGTCCGCAGCGCCTTCTCGTCGACGTCGGGCCATGAAGCATCCAGTAGATCAGATCCATCAGTTATTTCCGTCCACAGAACGTGCATTATGTGGGGGACCACGGGCGCCAGCACTTTAGTCAGCACTGTGAGCGCCTCCCTCAAAACCGAGGCACCGGCATCGCCGAATTCTTCCCAATCGAGTCTTTCCACCGCATTGGTGAGCTCCATACAGGCGGCAATTACCGTGTTGTAACGAGTGCGCTCGTAGTCGGCATTGACCCTGGACAGCATTCCATGCAGAAGTGTGCGGAATTCCTTCAACTCCGTGTTCAGATCATGTCCCGAAACCGGCGCGGCATCACGAATTAACTCAGACCGCTTCCGGAACAGTGCCCAAAGCCGGCGCAGAAACCGGTGTGCGCCCGCCACGGCATCGTCATTCCACTCCAGCGATTGGTCCGGCGGAGAAGCGAACATAACGAACAGACGGACCGTATCAGCGCCGTACCGATCAATCATCGACTGGGGGTCTACGGTGTTGCCCTTCGATTTCGACATCTTGGCCCCATCCTTCAACACCATGCCCTGGGTAAGCAATCTGGTGAAAGGCTCATCGGAATCGACCAGGCCTTCATCCCGCATCAGCTTGTGGAAGAAGCGGGCATAAAGAAGGTGCAGCACGGCGTGCTCTATTCCGCCGATATACTGATCCACCGGCAACCAGTAATTGGCGCGTTCATCGAGCATGGCACTGTCGTTATCGGGGCAGCAGAATCTTGCGAAATACCAGGATGACTCGAAAAAAGTATCGAAGGTATCGGTTTCCCTTGTAGCGGGACGGTCGGTGCCCGGGACCCGGGTTCTCAGGAACTCGGGGTCATCCTTGATCGGGGATTTGACGCCCTGAAATTCAACATTCTCCGGCAACTCTACCGGCAGGTCCTCGGAGGGCACGGGATAGACATTTTCCGCCTCGTCGTAGACCACGGGTATCGGACATCCCCAGTAACGCTGCCTCGAGACACCCCAGTCGCGGATGCGAAAATTAGTTCTGCGTTGACCGACGCCCTCGGTTTCCAGGTAGTCCGCCACGGCGTCGAAGGCCCCGGCATAGTCCATACCATCGAAGCGGCCGGAATTGCACGTAATCCCGTATTCAACATAAGCACCGTGCGCGATGTCGACATCAGGACCTTCTGACGGCCTGATCACCTGCCTGATCTCGATACCGTATTGCCTGGCAAACTCCCAGTCGCGCTGGTCATGCCCCGGCACGCACATGATTGCCCCGGTGCCGTATCCCATCAGCACGAAGTTGGCCGCCCATATCTGTATCTTTTCGCCGTTGACGGGGTGGATTGCCTCGATGCCGGTGGGCACGCCTTTTTTCTCGAGCGTCTCGATTGAAGCTTCCGCCGCTTTGGATTTTTTGCACTCGGCGATGAACGCCGCGAGTTCCGGATTCGATCTGGCGGCTTCCTGGGCGAGCGGGTGCTCCGCCGCCACCGCGGCGTAGGTGATGCCCATGATGGTGTCGGGCCGTGTCGTGTACACGCTTATTCGCTCGTCGCTGCCGTCGATGGCAAACGAAAATTCGATTCCCCGGGATTTACCGATCCAGTTGCGCTGCATGGTCTTGACCGCGTCGGGCCAGCCCTCGAGATCGTCCAGGCTGCTAAGCAGCTCATCGGCATACTCGGTGATTTTAAGGAACCACTGCGGGATTTCACGCCGTTCGACAAGCGCCCCGGAACGCCACCCGCGACCCTCGCTGTCCACCTGCTCATTGGCCAGCACCGTCTGCTCGACCGGGTCCCAGTTCACCACGGCCATTTTCTTGTAGGCCAGACCCTTCTTTACCAGGGTGGTGAAAAACCACTGCTCCCATCTGTAGTATTCAGGCTTGCAGGTGGCGAATTCCCTCGACCAGTCGTAGCCGAAGCCAAGCCGCTTCAATTGCGCCCGCATGGCATCGATGTTTTCGTAGGTCCATTTCGCCGGCGGCACCTGGTTCTGGATGGCAGCGTTTTCCGCGGGCAACCCGAACGCGTCCCATCCCATGGGCTGCAGAACGTTCTTGCCCTGCATTCGCTGGTACCTGGAGAGGACGTCACCGATGGTGTAGTTGCGGACGTGGCCAATATGCAGTTTCCCCGACGGATAGGGAAACATCGACAGGCAGTAGAACTTTTCGCGAGCGGGGTCCTCTGTCACCCTGAAACTCTGGTTGTCTTCCCAGTCCTGCTGTACCTTCAGTTCTATCTCGTCGGGTTTGTAGCGGTCATCTGTCATAGGCGGCGTATTGTAGCGGCTTGTGGCTGACCATCAAGCCGCAATGGGCTATAGTTCCACTATGCTTAGATCAATCATTTGCATTTTGTTACTCACCCTGGCTATTGCCGGTCCCGCAAGCGGATTGACTCTTTATAAGTGCGTACTGCTGGACGGCAGCGGCGTCATCTACCAGGACCAGGAACCCAGCGACGCCGAATGCAAGGTCGAGCAGAAGGACCTCGATCCGGACGCCAATGTGATTCCGGCCGCCGAATTCACCGGAGAGCAGGAGCCGCAGGCACCCTCGGGCAGCTCGTCTTCCGAGCGGTCCGGCGCACCTGACGAGCCAGAGGATGAGGACGTGCTCATCACCGGCGAGGAGGATGAGCTAGGCGTGGGTGATCCCGGCAACACCCCGGTTAAAGAACCGCCGACGGCGAATACCGGCACAACGGCTAGGACTGCCGGCACCTCCGGAACGGGGACAACCGCTGCCGGAGGCGCGGTGGCCCCTCCGGCACCGCTGCCGCCGGGGGGTATTCTCGGACCGTGATTACCGCGGGCGGCCATGGCCGCCGGGATTGAAATGATCGAGCTGTATACCTCACCCACGCCAAACGGATACAAGGTTTCGATCATGCTGGAGGAGTGCGGTCTGCCATACCGATTCACGCACGTCGAGCTGTCGGCGAAGGAACAAAAAGAAAATTGGTTCCTCGAGCTCAATCCCAACGGGCGTATCCCGGTAATCGTCGACAGTGACCACGACGATTTCGTGGTCTTCGAATCCGGAGCCATTCTCGTTTATCTGGCTGACAAGTCGGGGGCATTTCTTCCGACGCAGCCGAAACCCCGGTCGCGCGTGCTGCAGTGGCTCATGCTGCAGATGGGGGGGCTCGGACCGATGCAGGGCCAAGCCCATGTGTTCTACCGCTATGCCCCTGAGAAGATCGGCTATGCCATCGAAAGGTACCAGTCCGAAACAAGGCGTCTGTATGAGGTACTGAATCGCCAGCTCGGCGATAACGAGTTTCTTGCCGGCGACCTGTCGATAGCCGATTTCGCGACTTTTCCGTGGGTTCGACGGCACGGTTGGGCGGGTGTCGAGATCGATGATCTGCAGCATTTGACTCGCTGGGTCCAGTCTCTTGCGAAGCGCCCGGGCATTCAAAAAGGGCTGGATGTACCGGTGCCCCAGACGACCCTCAATCAGCGCAGTTCGAACCAAAAAGTCGAGGAGATACGCCGTATAATCTGACCAGGAAGGGTGCGTCAAAGCGTCTCGTGATATCCCTTTCCGTAAACGTTCGCCGACGCGGTTATACTGGCATCCGAGGTTCGGGAACCATGAACAAAGCAGTTCCTCGCTGGATTACTTTCTACATGATAGCCGCGACGCCGGCGCTGGCCGTATTGATTTCGTATCACCTTCCGGCAAGATGAGAGCGACCTGGTTATGCATCGTCTTGGCGGGCATCGCCTTGCTCTATCTTCCGGCTTCACTAGATAATTCGATCCGGCCAAACCCCGACGATAAACAGTCCGCGATCACAGCCAGGCACGCCGATAAGAGTAATCTGCGTACTGAATCGATTTCTATCTCCACTCAAGCCTCGGCGGACGCCGTCGCCGACGAACCGGCAGACTTAATAGACAAGCCTGATCCCCGACCCCAGGCCATCCTATGGGGCACGATGCAAACCGACACCGGCAGCACCCTTCCCGGTGCGAAAATCAGTCTTTACTCCGCCACAGAGAACGAGAATCATGTTACTCGAAGCGGCGGCAACGGGGAATTTCTGTTCCAGTATCTTCGCCCCGCCGAGGATTATCACATCTCGGTCAGTCCGCGCGGTATGTACAAGCGGTACCAGCGCGTAATCGAGATCGACTCCAACGAAACGTATTCAGAAATCGTTGTGGAGGCCTTGCCGGTTGCTCCTCTTAGCGGCCGGATTGTCGATGTCGGGCTTGCTATTGACCATCACCGGGCTCGGGTTTTCCGGAGAAACGGAGCCGGTTGAATTGACCGTTGATTCCGGGTCTTATCGCGTCAGCGGCCGCGTCTACGACCACCTGGGCAATCCCGTCGGCGGCGCCGGTGTCTTTCTCGATTGGACACTCAACCGCGGTACGGTTCGAAACTTTACCGCCCGGCGCACCATCACCGATCCAGGCGGCAGATTCAACATCGATGGCCTCGGCGAAGGGCCTCACGATCTGCTGCTCGTTGCAGGCCGGGCATCGGTTTTCCGCCGGGAAATCGACCTGGGCCGAGAGTCGGGTCACCTGGACGTGGTCATGGACATCCCCGACTAAGAGCGGCGCCGTCGCCGCAATTGATTATCGACATCAAATACCATACTGCTTACCCTGGGCATCCCTTCTCTTCCGTCGTGATTGCGCGGCATTGACGAGTCGCCTATTGCTCGTTTTCAGGTCATTATCCCGCGTCAAAGCGTTCGACTTGTTGGCAAACTGGATCGCCTGGTCGAAATTTCCCTGATCCAGGTGTACGCGGGCCAGTTCGTGCCACAAGCTCGCGTTGCCGGGCTCGACGCGCAGTGCTCTTTCCAGTTTTACCGCCGCCTGATCGAACTGTTTACGCTCCCGGAGATACCGGGCGCTGTCTACCCAGTTTACCACCGCCGCCTGATCGGATATTGGCTGGCGCTCCTGCCTGGTAGCCGTGGTCGTACAGGACGCCAGGATCACCAGGGTAACCGACACGAGTCCGAGACCCGACAATGTCTCAATTCGCATTTGTCACCAGGCGTAGATTGGTTCTGGTATGGATATTCGCATCCTATTTCCTGTTCGTGTCGAACAGCTTTTCGAGCCAGCTTTTCTTTTTCGCGGACTTTCCACGCCGTTTCTTGACACTGGTACAGGACGCGTATCGATCG
Organism: uncultured Gammaproteobacteria bacterium; assembly: GCA_947259955.1. Taxonomy (GTDB): domain Bacteria; phylum Pseudomonadota; class Gammaproteobacteria; order Arenicellales; family JAANXG01; genus JAHEKE01. Next base: position 1,974 of record CAMYOI010000011.1, on the reverse strand, counting down.
GGTACGGTGCCGGGCGCAAACGGCAGAGTTTGTGCGCCTGCGCAACCTGTCGCCAACTGACCGTGCTGATCGATCTGCACATATTCGATCGACGCGGGCGCCGGCAGGTCGACCGGCTGGATATGGACTTCTTTCATGATATCCGCCCATATCTGCATCGCCCCCGACGCGCCGGTCAGCCCCGTCGGCCTGTTGTCGTCCCTACCCACCCACACCACGGCAAGGAAGTTGCCGCCGTAGCCCGCGAACCAGCTGTCCCGGTAGCCGTTGGTCGTTCCAGTCTTTCCCGCCAGTTTCAGATTCGGCGGAAAGCGCCCGTTCAGCGACCTGGCGGTGCCTTTCGCCACCACCGACTGCAACCCGGCATTCAGGACCGTCATCTGTCCGCCGTCTATGACCTGCTCCAGCGACAGCGGGTATCGAGCCAGCGGCTGCATGTCCTGGTTCAGCACCGACCGGGTAGTGCGCAGTGGAATGAGAAAGCCGCCGCTGGCGAAAGCCAGGTACATCTGAGTCATTTCCACAGGCGTCAGGTTGACTGCTCCGAGGGAAAAAGACGGGTAGCCACTCACCTCCCTGTTCAACCCAAGCCTGCGCAGCAGTCGTACGACTCGGTCGATACCGATCTCCAGACCCAGCCTCGCGGTTGCTATGTTGTAGGAGTAACTCAAGGCATCGATCAATCGAACGGAGCCGTGCGACGTGCCATCGTAGTTTTGTGGTTTCCACACGGGTGCACCGGCTTGTTCGACGACAAGCGGGCCGTCGTCCAGCATGCTGGCCAGACTGTAGCCGCGTTCCAGCGCGGCGAGAAACACCAGCGGCTTTATCAAGGACCCGACGGGTCTTTCCGCTTCCAGAGCCCGATTGAAACCGGCGAATCGCGGCTCTCTGCCCCCTGCAAGCGCTACGACTTCACCGTTGTCGGTGCGCACCACAAGCACCGCAGACTGCAGGGAGCCCTCCGGCAGATTTTTCTGTTTCTCTATGGCGCTCAGTCTTTGGCCCACCGACTTCTCGACTACGCCCTGAATCCGGGGATCAAGGGCGGTAATAATGTGCAGGCCCGCCTTGCGCAGGCCATCTTCCTGATAATCGCGGCGCAGCTGGAGCCGAACGAAGTCGAGGTAGGCCGGATGCTCCGTGGACGAATACCCCCCTTTTCTCGTCACACCGAGTGGCGCTTGCCTGGCTTCGGCTGCGGCAGTGCTGTCGACATAACCCAACTCGACCATATTGCTAAGAACAAGATTACGCCGCGTCTTCGCCCGTTCAGGGGATCGGAACGGATTGTAGTAGGATGCGCCCTTTACCAGAGCGGTCAGCAGCGCCAGCTCCGACAGGTTGAGTTCGTCCAGGGGACGCGCGAAATAGAACAGACTGGCCAGGCCGAAGCCGTGTATGGCGCGATTGCCCGATTGGCCCAGATAGACTTCATTGATGTATGCCTCCAGTATCTCGCCCTTTTCATAGTGCAGCTCCAGCAGCAGGGCCATCAGCATTTCCGTGAGTTTTCTCTGGATGGTTCTTTCCTGGGTAAGAAAAAAATTCTTCGCGAGCTGCTGCGTCAGGGTGCTGCCGCCCTGCACCACTCCGCCGGCGCTGAGGTTCGCCCACATGGCGCGCGCGAGCCCCCGCGGATCGATCCCGAAATGCTTGTAGAACGCGCGATCCTCAACCGCCAGGAGCGCATGGATCAGGTCTTGCGGAACGTCTTCCAGACGAACCAGCGCGCGGTCTTCATGATGTCCAGGAGAAATGCTGCCGAATAATCTGGGCTCCAATCGGGCACTGTCCGACGGATTACCGTGAGCATCGTGAAGCGCCGTAACGACATTGTCCTCTATCCGCAAATCGATGATCCGCGGCTCGCTTGATCCGTCCCAGAATGTGAATCCCCTGAGATAGATCCGAACCCGGTACTTCGACTGCGCAAAGGTCCCGGGTGAATCCGGCTGCGCCACCGCGCGGTAG
>CAMYOI010000010.1 GCA_947259955.1 uncultured Gammaproteobacteria bacterium | reverse complement strand
CCGGGACAGTCTAAACTTTCATAATGAAGCATCCATCACACGCGCCGTGATGTTGCCCGGCGCGGTACATAGTTCACCTGGGCGTCTAAGTGCACCCGGATATTGCGTCTCGCTGAGTGCATGGGAATAGTCGATGCGGCCATATTGTCAGTATCTGATAGATCGGTTAGTGTTCGCGTCCCACGGCACATCAGATATTTTCGATTTGACCAATTCATCGACCGTCTTGTCTTCCATGCGATGCCTTTGTCTTGCCGCGGTTTTTGCGTGGAGTGGCGGTATCTCTGCAGCGCCGCCCGTCGTAGATACACATGACTTGAACTGCGGTAACACATTTCCATGCCCGCCCGAGATCCAGCGGCGGGTGGATTTCTGGGTGATGGTGTTCAGGGCGTGGAACACCAATCAGATCGTTTTTCACGATGCGAATCGGCCCGAGCGTGTCTATTCCGTCAACAAAACAAAGTTCACGTGTAGTCGTCGAAAGCCGGCAAGGAGCGTCGAACGGGAGCGTTCTCGCATCAAGAAAGCTCTTCTCGGCGTGGCTAAGAAATTGACCCAGGCTTCACCGCGTTACACCAGTGAGGAGAAAACGCTGCTCGCATTGTTTCCGAGTAAAAATGCCAAAGAGGTGCGGACGGCGGCGGAGAACGTTCGCTGCCAGCAGGGCAACCGTGATCGGTTTGTCGCGGCCCTGAAAAGATTCGAGACCTACAAGGACCATGTCCTGAATGTCCTGGGCGAAGCTGGATTGTCGAGAGACATCGTTTACCTGCCTTTCGTCGAATCGGCTTACAACCCGAGGGCATACTCGCGTGTGGGGGCTGCCGGACTGTGGCAGATCATGCCCCGGACGGCCCGCACTCTTGGATTGCAGTTGAGTGCGACCATCGACGAGCGCTTCGATGCAGAGGTGTCAACCTGGGCGGCCGCTCGTTATCTCAGGCATAGTACGGACACTCTCACGGCAAGGGCGAAGGAGATCAATCCGGCAGTAACCAGTGCCCAGATCAATCCGTTCGTGATCACTTCATACAACTATGGTCTCGCCGGTATGCACCGTGCCATGGATCAGCTCGGGCCCGACTATATTGCGGTTCTGAGTAAATATAAATCCCGCAGCTTTCGGACCGCGGTGCGTAATTTCTACGCCAGTTTCCTGGCCGCCCGACACGTCGCCCAGAATTCGAACAAGTATTTCGGCAACATCAAGGCCGACGATTCATACAGACATTCCATCGTCGTGCTCAAAAATGCCACGTCCGTTGAGCGCGCAACCCGGGTCTTCAAGGTGTCGACAGCCAAACTCAAGGGGTTGAATCCGGCGTTGACCAGCAATGTATGGAAAGGATGGCGCCTTATACCGGACGGGTATTCACTTCGATTGCCCTACCGCGGGGACAGTTGGCGGAAGCAGCTGGCAAAACTCGAAACGATGAAACCGGAAAGTCCGTTGCTCAGTGGCAATCAGTACGTCGTGGTAAAAGGAGATACGGCGTGCGAGATTGCAAGGGCAAACGGGGTAAAGTGCCGTGACCTGATCCAGCTCAACAATCTGGGCCGGCGCGCTTTCATCCGGGTCGGGCAAAAACTTGAAATACCGGCCAGGGCGGTGGCGAATGCCGAGAAGAAGATATCCAAGGTTGCGAAATCAGAGCGGCAAACACTCGACAACAGCGAAAAATCCAAGAACACGGCCTCCGTAAAAAATACGTCCGCGCCCGCACCCGCACCCGAGCCGGTTGATACTTCCGGTGTCTATCGGCGCTTGATCGACAGCATCTCGGTCGACGTCACCTCCGGAAGACAGAACGGCAAGTACATTTTCAGTATCGCTGTTCAGCCGGAAGAAACCATGGGCCACTATGCGGACTGGCTTGGCATCGGAAGCACGCGTCCCATTCGAAAACGCAACGGGATGCGTAGCAGCCAGCATCTCATCGTTGGCAGAAAGATCATTCTCCCGCTAAAAACAGACGAACAGCTGCGGGCTTTCGTGGCCCGGCGGAAGGAATTCCACCGCACGCTCGTGGATCAGTTCCAGCAGCACTACGAAATTCTCGGTATCGACCACTACGTCGTTAGAAACGGCGACAGCATGTGGAAAATCTCCCAGAAGCTGGAACTGCCGTATTGGGTATTGACCAATCTGAACCCCAACGCCGGTCGTCCCGCGATAGGGGACAAGCTGATCGTCCCGGTGGCGAAAGCGCGCAAGCCGTCGAAGGAGCCGCCCAGCACGCAGGGCGGTTGATCTACTTGTTTCTCAGGCCCCTGTGCACAACCCCGGAACCGAACCGTTCATTGATGCTGTCGGCAACGCTGTCGATTTCATGCTGCTTGACCAGGAAGCCGTCGAATAGATCCGTTTGTTGTTTCATGTCGACGTGCGCTATCGATCTGTTACCAGCCGCCGCCGCCGCCACCGCCGCCGCCACCGCCGGAGGATCCACCACCACCGCCGCCGGAACTCGAACCCGGGGCAACCGAAGAGCGGGCCACGGCGCTGGACAGAGACGACCCCAGATCCGAAGAGAAGCTGGACGGATCGAAACTGCTCCGGTTGGATCCCCTATACCACGTCGGCCGGTACGCTCCGTCCGGGTCTTTAATCGATGCACGAGCCAGGGTGGCGGCAAAGCGCTCAGACCAGGCCTGATCTACACCCAATGCCAGCGCGTAGGGCAGGTATTTCTCGAATAACTCGGGCGTCTGTCGCGGAGGATTGAGAGTATTCAACCGATCTTCTTCAGCGGTTGCCATATACATTCGGAAACCCTCTATCTTGTCCATCAGTTTTCTCCCGGTGGACGTGGGGGCCTGCAGCAGGTAGTAGAATACGGCATTGAGCGCAATGAGGATCACGAGCAGGAGAAGGAAACCCCATGAGCCCACCGCGAAGAACGTGGCGAGGGCAAAGATTTCGAAAAAAACGAAAATGACCGCCATCAGGATCTGGCGTTGTCTGACCAGCATGAATACGCCGAACGACCAGCCGGTGAGCCAAAAACTCATCATCATCAAAGTAACGGCGGTTTCATCCGCGTAGCTGAAACCGGCAATGACCAGAACTATCAACGATAGCGCGATTCCCGGGATGAGGTACCAGCTGTTCGTTTGAAACTGGACACTTTGGTACTCGTTTTTAAGCAGGGTTTTGAGGGCATTGATTGATTTTCGGATGGATTTGTTGTGTACACGTTCCAGCGTTGTTGACCGTTTTCCACCCAGCAGCGATCCGGCAATCTTGGCTTCTCCCCTGGACAGGAGAGAGTCGTCCGCCCCGTCCACGCGGCTCAGTTTGTAGGTCTTGTCGTGATCTTCGATGGTGAGATAGCCCTTGACCGCCATGTTGAGCAGGGCGGCTGAGTAGGCCTTGTTGTCGAAACCCATGCGGTAGATGTAACGCATCGAAGCGGGGGACAGGTCATTGGGTGGATGAAACTGAGGCACGATGGTACCCGTTTCAGGGTCCCGACCAACCTTCAGCCACACCATTAAGTAATAGGACAGTAATACGCCCAACCCGACCAGGCTGATCATCGCGACACGATTGTCACGCAGGAAATAACCCACCCTGTCTGGCATGGACGGTTCGATGACGTGTCCCTTGGGCCAGGTTGCGACGACGGTCAGGCCTTCGTTGGGCCGCAATCCGCGCGTGGTAAAGAATTCCGCCTCGCCTGTACTGCTGACTCCCGCATCGTAGTCTGCGCCCCGTGATCCGCGCATGCCGGTGTAGGCTTCAACGGCAATTTCCTCGACGGAGACAGTCGCTGGGAGTTTGACGCGCGCCGAAGCCTCATCGATGGGAAATGTCCATTCGTTGCCGGTTACGTTCCAGTACAGTTCGTCATGGTTGTCGAAAAATCCAATCTGCCTGTTGGTGTGATAAGTCAGCCTGTACTCGTATTCTCCGGGTTGCAGGAATACATCCTCGTCGCCGATGTAGATGCGTATTCCATCTGGAATGGATTTTGTGTGATAGGGCTCGGATTTACCGTCGCGTGCGATGTGGACCAGATCGAAATCAACGACGTAGTCGTCTCCGCGAGGTGTCTTGTAACGAGTGGGGAAGTCGCGGTAAATGCCGCGTTTGATCCGGTTCCGTTCCGCGGTGACTCGGATGGTCTCGGTTACCATTATTGACCCGTCCTCGTAGACGTCGATGTCGCTGTGGAATGAGCGTATTCGCTCGTCTGCCGAAGCGGCGCCGATGCACGGTATCCAGACCGCGGACACAATGGCGATACACCATGCCCCCGGCCGGCCACGAAAGCAGTCAGTGATCACCAATCAGACTTCCCTTGCCGTGGTGCAATGAACGGATTCGCAGGTTTCTAGAATTCCACTTTGGGTACATCTCGTTGACTGGACAGCTCGATCTCGAAGAATTCGGCGGTGCCGAAGCGGAAAAAACGGGCGATCAGATTGCTGGGAAAGGACTCGACCAGCGTATTGAGGTCGCGAACAGAGCCATTATAGTAGCGACGTGACATTTGGATTTCATTCTCGATCTTGTCCAGGTTGCCCTGAAGATCCAAAAAATTCTGGCTTGCCTTCAGATCAGGGTACGCCTCCGCGACGGCGAAAAGGTTGGCTATGGCCTTCGAGATCCGGCCTTCCTCGGCGCCCCGCGCATTGACGTCCTGGGAACCCGACCGGGTCTCGGTGAGCTTTTCGAGCACCTCGGTTTCGTGTTGGGCATAGCCCTTGACCGTTTGGATCAGATTGGGGATCAGATTGAATCGGCGCTTCAACTGGACGTCGATGCCGCTCCAGGCTTCCTTGACCCGGTTGATGAGCTTGATGAAACGGTTGTAGGTGAGTATTGCCCACAGCACGATGAGTCCGATCAATACGAGGACCACGGTTGACGTTGAAATCGTCATTGAATTTCACTCATATTATTACTTCACTAGTTGGTCTTTCACTGGCGTAAGCATCAAACGTTTGATGCTTTACAATAGCACAACGTTGATGATTAACTGCGCCATGGCCCGGACCAAATTTCATCCTGCCGTCGCAGCCTGGTTTCAAGCCAGCTTTCCCCGCCCCACGTCGTGTCAGCAGGCAGCCTGGCCGGCGATAGGCAAGGGCCGACACACCCTGATCGCGGCCCCGACCGGTTCGGGAAAGACACTGGCCGCGTTTTTGTGCGCCATTGACGATCTTCTCAGTCAGGGATTGGAGCAGGGCGGTTACCTGGAGCAGGGCATCCAGGTCCTTTACGTTTCCCCCCTAAAAGCCCTGTCCAACGATGTCCAAAAAAATCTCCAGGGACCGCTGCAGGGCATCCGGGACCAGCTGATGAGCGCGGGTCTGCCGGATGTGGATATCCAGGCAATGGTTCGAACGGGTGACACGCCGCAGCGTGACCGCGAACGCATGCGCCGGAACCCGCCCCATATTTTGGTTACCACCCCGGAATCGCTGTATTTACTGCTGACATCGGAATCGGGGCGATCGTCCCTGCGCACGGTGCGAACCGTGATCGTCGACGAGATCCATGCGTTGGCCGGCAACAAACGCGGCGCGCATCTCAGTTTGTCTCTGCAGCGACTGTGTGCCTTGGCGGAAACCGTACCCACACGCATTGGTCTGTCGGCGACGCAAAAACCAATTCACGAGATGGCAAACTTTCTCATCGGAAATGAGACGGAACAGCGGGAAATCGTGGACGTCGGTCACGCCCGTCAACGTGATCTGGCCCTGACGCTGCCGGGTTCCCCGCTGGAGGCGGTACTCCCGACCGAAGCCTGGTCCGAGATATACGAACAACTGGCGCATTACATCGAGCAGCACCGAACGACGCTTATTTTCGTCAACACCAGGAGACTGGCCGAGAGAATATCGAGGCACCTGGCGGAAAGGTTGGGTGAGCAGGCCGTCACCGCGCACCACGGCAGCCTCGCGCGTGAGCATCGGCTCAATGCAGAGCAGAAACTGAAGCTCGGGGAGCTGCGCGCTCTGGTCGCGACGGCCTCACTGGAACTCGGCATAGATATCGGCGACGTGGATCTGGTATGCCAGATCGGTTCGCCCCGGTCGATCGCCGCCTTCCTGCAGCGGGCGGGGCGATCCGGACACGCGGTGAACGCCGTACCGAAGGGGAGACTGTTCCCGACCAGCCGGGACGAGTTGATCGAGTGCGCGGCATTGCTGGATGCAATCGCGCGGGGCGAACTCGAAAACCTCAACGTTTCCGACCGGCCGGTGGATGTTCTTGCACAGCAGATAATCGCAGAGGTCGCGGGCAGGGAATGGTCCATGCAGGACCTGTATCGCTTGTATACCCAAGCCTGGCCGTACCGGACGATGTCGAGAGAGCAATTCGACGAGGTGGTGGACATGCTCGCTAATGGTTTTTCGACCCGACGCGGCAGACGCGGGGCATATCTGCACCGAGACGCCGTGGGGCAGCGCCTCAGAGCCAGGCGTTCTGCACGGCTGGTCGCGTTGACCAATGCGGGCACGATACCCGATCAGTTCGACTATGACGTCGTCATGGAGCCGGAGGGGCAGTTCGTTGGCACACTGAACGAGGATTTTGCCTTCGAAAGCCTGCCGGGCGACATATTCCAGCTGGGCAACACGTCGTACCGCATTCTTCGCGTCGAGCGCAGTACCGTACGGGTTGAGGACGCCCGGGGGCAGCCGCCGAATATTCCGTTCTGGTTCGGCGAGGCACCGGGTCGCAGCGACGAGCTCTCGTTCGCGGTGTCCCGTTTCAGGAGTGAGTTTTCCCGGCATTGGGAGGAAGACAGATCGAGCGTCGACGAATGGTTGAACGCTCTTATGCTGGCGCCCGCGGCCCGGGCCCAGATCATCGACTATCTTGGTCCGGCCCACTGTGCGCTGGGCCTGTTGCCGACCCAGAACACCATTGTCTTCGAGCGCTTTTTCGATGAGTCGGGTGACACACATCTCGTCATCCACTCGCCGTTTGGCTCGAGGATCAATCGAGCCTGGGGTCTGGCTCTCAGAAAACGTTTTTGCCGGCGTTTCAATTTCGAGCTGCAGGCCGCCGCACTCGAGGATACGATCGTACTGTCTCTGAGTGCGACGCACAGCTTTCCGCTGGACGAGGTGCGCGGTTATCTCAAACCGGACACGGTGCGGCACATCCTGATCCAGGCCCTGCTGGACACGCCGTTGTTCGCGACACGCTGGCGCTGGGCAGCGACAACCGCGCTGGCGCTGCAGAGAAACAGAAACGGCAAGCGCGTGCCGCCGCAGCTCCAGCGGATGAATGCTGAAGATCTGGTCGCGGTTGTGTTTCCCGATCAGCTCGCGTGCTTTGAAAACATTGCCGGGGAGCGTGAGGTGCCCGAACATCCGCTGGTGGATCAAACCATCGCGGACTGTCTGTATGAAGCCATGGATGTCGAAGGTCTGGAGGTTGTCATCCGGGGCATCGAATCGGGTGCGATCGATGTGGTAACCCGGGAACTGGCGCTGCCTTCCCCGCTGGCGCAGGAAATCCTGACGGCAAAGCCATACGCATTTCTGGACGACGCGCCTGCGGAGGAACGCCGAACCAGTGCGGTTCAGGCGCGTGGATTCCTCGACGTGGAAACCGCGGCGCAGCTTGGCAAACTCGATCCCGACGCCATTGCCCGGGTCAGGGACGAGGCCTGGCCGCGACCGCGGGACCCGGACGAACTCCATGACGCACTGCTAACCCTCGGGGGGGTCAGGGAGTCGGAAGGAATTCGCGGCCGTTGGGGTTCGTTTTTTGAACAACTGATCCGGGACAAGCGGGCCACCATCCTGTCCCCGGACGGCTCACACCGGCTCTGGGTGGCGGCGGAGCGTCTCCAGCAGTGGCTCATGGTGCACCCGAAAGCTGAATGCTCGCCCATGATACCGGCCGTCAGTGTCCGTGGTTTCGAGTGCGCGGATCGCGAACAGGCGTTACTGGAACTCGTGCGCAGCCGAATGGAGGGCGCGGGACCGATAAGCGTCGAGGAGCTGGTCATCCTTCTGGGCTGTGAAAAAAGCGAGATAGATCATGCACTAACCGGATTGGAAACAGAAGGTTTTGTAATGCGCGGGGATTTTACCGGGGCCCGAAATGAATGGTGCGAGCGGCGGCTGCTTGCGCGAATCAACCGCTACACGGTGAAGCGTTTACGAATGGAAATCGAGCCGGTTTCCGCGGCGGATTACATGCGATTTCTGGTCAACTGGCAGGGACTTTCCGCTGCCGAACGCCGTCAGGGCGATCTGGCGCTGGTCGACGTTATGCAGCAGCTGGAGGGTTACTTTGCACCTGTCAAGGCATGGGTCACAGGCATCCTGCCGGCACGCCTGTCCGGCTTCGAATCGGCTATGCTGGACAGCGTTTGTATGTCCGGACGGTATCGATGGCTTACGGCCGGTAACACTTCGGAGCGGCCGGGCATTCGCAACTCAACGTCGATTACCTTTGTTGCAAGGCGCAACATGACAATATGGCAACGGCGCGGGACAGATGTACAGGAGCTGTCGGGATTTGCTCGTGACGTACACCATGTACTGCAGCAGGACGGCGCGTTGTTTTTCGATGAAATCCTCTCTGTCGGCGGGCTGGACGAAGCGGAGGTATTGAATGGGCTGAAGCAGCTCGTCGCCCGCGGTATCGCCGGGTGCGACGGTTTCCACGGTTTGCGATACCTGATCGAGGTGGAAAATGGCGCCATGCCGGAGTCGGGTCGCTGGAGCCTCAACCGCCGAGCTGCTACGGACAATGAGCAGAAAACCGAGGGCGTCGCCAAGGGGCTGCTCAGGCGCTATGGCGTCGTGTTCCGGAAACTGCTCGAGCGTGAAGCGGCAGTGATCCCGACCTGGAGAGAATTGCTGATCGCGTTTCGCAGACTGGAAGCCCGCGGTGAGATCAGGGGAGGGCGATTCGTTGCCGGTTTCTCCGGCGAGCAGTTCGCGATTCCGGAAGCCGTGGCGCAACTGCGCAGCGCGCGGCGGGCGGACGCGTCCGGGGAGATGATTGCCATAGAGGCTTCGGATCCATTGAACCTTGTTGGAACGATCATTCCGGGCGATCGAATTCCACTTAGCTCACGGCAACGGATTCTACTCCGCGACGGATTACCCATCGCCACGCAAAGCGAGCGGGAGGTGCGGTTTATTGCCGAGCTTGACAGCGGCGAGCAGTGGCAGGCCCGGAACGCGCTGGTACAGCCGCTGCCCGGCCTGAGCAACCGGACGCACTAGCCCCCATCAAATACCTGCTCTTTTCAGCAGGATGTCTGATAAACTTGATATCTGCGTAAGTAGAAAACTCGCATACTCAATCTGGTTCTCTTGCCTGGACATGTTGCTCAGTTCAACGGCGACATACCGGCGGTTGCAACGGACGCCATCGTACGGGATCGTTGCCTGGCTGAAACTAAAGTGTTGACCGAATGGTGAGGGATGTTCAATACAAAGCTGAGATACACTGAATGAAACTTTATATCGGAAACCTGAGTTACAGCACAACCGAAGAAGAAATCGTGGAATTATTGTCGCCATTTGGAACAGCGGACAGCGTGCAACTTATCAAAGACAGACACACGGGCCAGTCGAAAGGATTCGGATTCGTTGAAATGAACGACAACAGCGAGGCCGACGCCGCCATTAAGGGCCTGAATGATTCAAATTTCAAAGGCCGGAAAATAAAACTCAACCAGGCCCAGCCCAGGGAAAAAAGCAGGAACAGACGCAGATACTGAGTCACGCGCGGTGGGCTTTCAAACTTAACCGGGAAAACCGGTATTTGGTGAGGGTATCCACCCCATGGCAACCTTTCGGCGTGACGATTATGAACGCGGCAACCCGTTGATCGATACGCTTGCCGATTGGCTGGTCGATCAGTCACTCGGTGACGCCCCGCTGGAGGAAATATTCGAGGGGACGTGCAAGCGGCTGTATGCCGCGGGGATCCCTGTTGCACGCTGCCACGTCACTTTTCGAGTTTTGCACCCCCTGTATCAGGCGCAGGCCCTTCACTGGGAACGGGATCGGGGTCTGGAACTGCAGAGCTATATGCATGGCCATGATCAGGACGCCTGGCTAAAGAGTCCGATGTTCCACATGGTCGAGAACGATATACCGCATCTGCGACGACGGTTGATCGGAGAGTCCGCCATACTCGATTTCGAGCTTCTCGGAGAGCTGGCGGGTCGGGAATTTACCGACTACCTGACCTTCAAGGTCAGTTTTGATGGATCCGCTAAACGGGAGGTCGGGGGCGGGATCATAGGTTCCTGGTGTACGGATCGCAAAAAACGGTTTCACCAACGACGACATCCGGTCACTGCAGAGGATAGAGCAGAGGGTCGCGGTGGCGTTCAAGATCAATATTCAAAAGAAGCTCACAGAAAACATCCTTGCCGCCTACCTTGGGCCCGGTGCGGGCAGGCGGGTAATGAACGGGCAGATCAGGCGGGGTGACGGGGAAACCATACGTGCCGTGATCTGGTACAGCGACATGCGCCACTCCACGCAGCTCGCCGACTCGATGACGGGCGAGGCTTTTCTGCGTGCACTCAACGAGTATTTCGAGTCCACGGCTGGAGCCGTGCTGAAGCACAATGGCGAGGTGCTGCGTTTTATCGGCGACGCCGTACTCGCGATCTTTCCAATTCGAAGCGAACGCGACGCCACGGAATCGTGTCGATTCGCGATCGAGGCGGCTCGGGCGGCCGAGGCGAACATGGCTCGTGTAAACAAGGAGCGCAGTTCGCGTGGTGAGCCCACGTTGGATTTCGGACTGGGCCTGCATGTCGGGGAAGTGCTGTTCGGAAACATCGGGGTGCCCGAGCGCGTGGAGTTTTCCGTGGTGGGTCCCGCGGCTAACCAAGTTGCCAGGCTTGAGTCGTTGACCAAGACGGTAGGAATGCGCATCCTCGTCAGCAAGGCTTTTGCGGATAACATGGAAGATACGTGGGTCAGGGTGGGTGAGTACGAACTCCGCGGCGTGGATAGTCCGGTCCCCGTATACGCCCCTCCGCTGGCAGCAGGGCACTCGCCATGAACTATGCAGACGTGAAAATTATGCATGCTACTGCTGATGATGTAGACGCGGTAGCGGAGATGTTCGACCTGTACCGGCAATTCTATGACCAGGAACCGGACCTGAAGAAGTGTCGGAATTTCATCTACAAACGAATTACGCGCTCGGAATCAATCGTTCTCCTCGCCGTCGATCCCGACAACGGGTCTGCGCTGGGATTTACTCAACTCTATCCAACGTATTGTTCAGTGGCGGCCGCAAGAATCTTCGTGTTGTATGACCTGTTCGTTCGCATCGAAGCCCGAAACCGCGGAATCGGCAGGGCCCTTATGAAACGTGCGGAGGAACATGCCCGAGCGGCGGGTGTGAGCCGGATCCAACTGGAAACACACCACACCAACAAGCATGCTCAGCACCTGTACGAGTCGCTGGGGTATAAAAAGGACGAAGAATTTTTCAGCTATGCGCTGCTGATTTGAAGCACATTTTGCAATATTGCCCGGTTACAGAAACCGTAAACTCTAAATGATTCACTATATATAAATCGGGTGCAGCAATTCGAGGGTTAATTTAGGGTTTGATCCGGACAGGCTGACGTTGAACCAAACGAAATGACGGCTGGAAAGGATCACCTCTTGCATTTCCAGAGCGTGTTCAACCTTTCCCTTGCTGACGATAACGGTTTGTTTCGGTTTATAAGTCCCCGCGGCGACGATCAAAGACGCCAGTCGTTGATCTTTCTTTTCCCTGATGGTCCAAATCCCAGGAATCGACGGCGGGGATATTGGTTTCTCCTCCAGTGATGACAGCTGCTTCACGAAGACCGGTACGTAATTGTCTATGAATTTGTATACGCCCGCCTGAATTTGCTTGTCTTTATCGATCTGCACCCATCGAATCAGACCGATCGACCAGGTGTCGTTACCTTTCCTAATCGCAATCAGTTCTCCGATGGGTGTTTCCTTTTGATTGCCGTTGCTTATTCGTATTCGTGCTCCGAATTCGCTTTCATCAATCAGATCGATTGTTTTTACATTGAAATTGTTGGGTTCCATTGAGTCCGGTTCGCCGGACTTTTGAATGACGTGTACGACCGAATGCAGACCGACCGCGGCCTGGCATTTTCTTTCCTCTTGTGTTCGATCGGCTCTTCGATAGGGTTGTATGCCGAGTTTGACAATGAGCTTCTTCACGATGTCCGCGTGCTCGAGTTCCTCGTTTATCTTTCGCTGGCTTGCGTTGGGGGATTTTGTTGCGTCGTTGATTTCGATTAGGTTTTTGTTTAGAAACCCCACCAACCGGGAGGTGTCGACGTATATGACGGATTTATCGTCCGCAGCCCTCCGGCGGTTCAATACCGGCATTGCCGGGAAATCCGTATCGAGGTTGATTTCGAACAGGCAACTGTTTCTAATCGGTTCGTGTTCGAGCCGTACCTTGGATGCCCATTCGTCCAGGCTGTCGAACACGCTGTGTACGCTCCGAAACGGCAGCTGATAGGGGTCGCTCAACCCAAAAACCACGACGCGCTTATAGAGATGTTCAATATCGCTTGTTTCCAAGCCTTTCCCGATTTCTACTATTTTGTGTTCGAGATTTCTTGTGGTGGCGTACTGGTAAATTCGGTGAATATCCGACCAGACACCGAGGGGTACACGAGCGTAGCAACTGTAGGCGCATCTCAGCCGTTCGGCAAGAAACTCTATCGCCCAGTAGCCCGATTGGGCGGCCTGGTGTTTTTGTTTATGTGATAAAGGGTCATCATCCGTGGCCGACAGCAGAACCCGATCGGCGGCGTCGGCGAGGTTCGAATACATCCGGTCGCATTCGCCATACAAGGCGGTGTCCGTAGTACCCCGAGGAATCAGCGGGCCGGCCATCTGGTCGTTCAGATGTGGTTTGAGAACCTGTACGATGACTCGATAATTGGCGAGGCGTTTTAACTTGGAAACGGTATCCAGATCGTCGAACGCCAATTGAGTTGCCGCTACCGATATCGCCCGTACGCATTTACCGGGTTTTACCGAGTGAGAAAGCACAAGCTTTCGAAGATCCCTGATTTTCACCCGTTTCCCGGGTAGGTAATTCCGCTCGAGATCCGTCGTTTCCGGTGCAGGTTTGACTAGATCCATCGGAGGCTCCAGTCAGGCGGCGGCTCCGACCGTCCGAGCGTTTTTCCGTGTTGGCGACAGCCGTCTTTCATGGTTACCCCACACGCAGATTCAAGTGAATACCCGAATTGCACCTGCAGCCGTGGTCTATTTGGCATCTTTGTGTTTGTTAGCCTCAATTTATAGTTATAGACGAGTCGCTATTCGACACAAGTACCGGGATCGAATCATATCACCAAAGGACGCCCGCCTGACCGGATTGTCGTCAACATCCGGAAATTTTACACAGTGTTCACACGGTGCTTTCAAATCTGAAGACTGGAAATTTCACCTAAATGGGTGAGGAAAACGAGCTGGGACCGATGCTACGCTCACCAAGTCGACAGATTAGGACGGCGGAGGGCAGGGCGCCGGTTCCGGCTAGCCCCCGTCATAAACACCCGGTACATGGAGGTATCAAGAATGGGATCTGCTCATGAACAGAATAAGGCGTCTACCAAAAAGATACTTTTACTTGCAGGAGCATTTTTTCTGATGGCCAATGCCTGGGTATCCGTATCGTCAGCGAACCAGATTGGCGTTACCGGATCGACTGCGACGATCGTTACCGATCCGGTTGGGGAACGGTGGGACTACACCTACCAGAAAAACCTGGGTGCGTATCGACTCACCTCCAGGTTCAGCCGCGCCGACGGCAAGGGTGAAACACGGCATTACGATGCCAACAACAACCTCGTGCGGAAAATGGGCGAGGAGGGCCGGACCACGACATACTCCTACAACACGAACAATCAAAAGGTGTCGACGACCGAAGCGACGGGAACCTTACAGGAGAGAACGACGCGGTATGAGTATGTTTCGCCCAATATCAACCTGCCAACCCGGGTGATCAGCTCCAGCGTTGCAGCCGGGTTCAGCAGGGAAACGTCGAGTACGTACGACGAGAATTTGAATATCACTTCCGTCTCGATAAAGGGGTTCGACAAGGCGGGAAACGTGCTTTCCAGAATCAGCTCATTCGAGCGTGATGATGTTGGGCGGGTCATCGGCATTGACGGACCCAGAACAGACGTCGACGACGCCATGACGATGTCCTACCATGATTGCGATAGCGGCGCGGAGTGCGGCCAGCTGGCGAGTCGAAGCAACGCTCTGGGTCACACTACAACGTTCGATACTTACGATGATAGGGGTTTGCTGACTCAATCCACGGATCCACTGGGTGTAGTGACAACCTGGAAATATGATCTGCGTAACCGGATAACACGTGTCACTCGAATTGCTCCTAGTGGAGAGACGAGACCCACAGCCATGTCTCATGACAACGAGGGGCAGCTTTTATCCGCTATGATGGCGGATGGCGTCACATTCACATATAGCTACGACGCCGCACATAATCTGGGTTCAATCACAGACAATCTGGGGAACACCATCGACTATGCCTACGATCTTAAAGGCAACAAGGTACGGCAGGAAATTAGTGATCCCCTTGGTCGGCAGGTACGGTGGGCGCAGGCTGCATTTGATCTGAGAGACCGCGTAGCACAAACCAATACGGCCGGGTCAATCGTGCAAACGGTCTACGACGCGGCCGGGGATTTAGTGAGTCAAACCGATCCGAATCTCAACCCGCCGACGACACACCATTACGATGGGCTGGGAAGATTGACGCAAACACTGGACGCGTTATCGAATTCGACGGAATTCGAATACGACACTCAGAACCATCTCGTCGGCGTATCGGCTCCAAACGGCGCATCGACGACTTATGAATACGACGATCTCGGTAACCTGCTGAGAGAGTCCAGTCCGGACCGGGGTGTAGCGCGCTATTCCTATGATGCCGCAGGCAACGTGGTCAGCATCAATGACGCGCGTGATATCACCGCCACATATGCTTATGACGCTCTGGATCGTCTTATCGCCGTTGATTACCCGGGTGCGTCTGAAGATGTCACCATCGGCTACGACACTTGCGATAACGGGACGGGGCGAATTTGCAGGGTGCTGGACCAGTCCGGCGAGATATCCTACGAGTATGATGTATGGGGTAATGTGGTGATGGAAAAGCGAACCATTGAAGGAATGAGCTACGTCACCCGTTATGCCTATGACCGCGCCGACCGGATCATCTCTATGGGGTACCCGAGCGGCAGACTTGTCGAATACGTCCGCGATTGGGCAGGACGCATTACAGATGTCCGCACGACGGTCGGTGGCGACATTACAGATGTGCTTACCGGGCGAGCCTGGCGCGCCGATGGAGCTCTCCTTGGCCAGACGTTTGGTAACGGAATCGTGGAATCGCGCACTCATGACCTGAAGGGCAGAATGAATGAACAGAGTGTCGGAGTCCTGGAAGAGCGCTCACATCGATACGATCCCAATGGCAACCTTGTGTCGCTGATACAGAATACCAGCAGCAGGGAGTATGGCTACGATCAATTGGACAGGCTGATCGACGATCTGGAAATCGGATCAGGGCCGCTGCCGGACTTTCAATATGGTTATGATCCGAACGGCAACCGCGAGACGATGGTTAAGGATGGCGCAATCCGGGAATACGTTTACATGCCTGGGAGCAATCTGCTGGTCAGGGCTGGCGGCCGTGCCGTGGTGCACGATCTTGCCGGGCACCAGACCGGCGCGCGATCGGGCCGTAGATCATTTGCTTACAATCAGGCTGGTCGAGTTGACGCTTACTTAAAAAACGGTGAATTGAAAGCAGCCTATGTCTACGACTACCTGGGGCGGAGGGTGCACAAGGTAAAGGCAGGCAATCGTGTCGTCTACCACTACGATAAGAATGGTCACCTGATTGGGGAAAGCGACGGGTCGAGCGGCAAGCCGATCAAAGACTATGTGTGGGCCGGCGACCAACCGGTTTTATACGCAAAGGTCAAACGCACGAACGCGGGGCTGCTGAAGGAAAGACAGAGAATTTATCTGGTCACCGACCATTTGAACACTCCCAGGCTGGGCCTGGACGAAAACAAGACCGTTAAATGGCGCTGGGACAGTGAACCGTTCGGCTTGACCCGACCCGACAAGGATCCGGACGCTGACGGCAAGAAAGTCATCCTCAATCTGAGGTTCCCGGGCCAGTACTATGACTCGGAGTCAGGGCTGCATTACAACTGGAATCGGTACTACGATCCAAAAAGCGGGCGGTACATCACGAGTGATCCGATTGGGCTGTTTAGCGGGTCAAATAACTACTTGTATGGCAGCGCAAATCCGAATACGTTTATTGACCCTTTAGGACTATTAGCACAGGGAATATGGATTGAGCCCCCTCGCTTCAATGTAAATGATATAGGGGTTGACGGCTGGGATTTTATTTCTCCATCGGTTTCGAAGTGGGGTTATTTGCACCTTCTACGTTTGTATGGCCATGCGAGGGGGTACGTCAATATTGATGTGGAGTGCACGGATGATTGTGATGATTGGCAAGTCCACGATCAAATTTCAATCAACGCTCGGGGGACGTTTGACGCAGGGCCAAATTTGCTGGCACTAGGTGTGGGGTATGGAGCAGGCCCATATTTCGGGATCATGACAAATATTATGATACTGGGGGCTGCGGCTCTGCAGGCGGAGCATCATTACTTGAGCTTAGCTGAGCAAAAGGCGGGACCAATAATCGCATCCGCGCTTGCCAATGGCCCTACTTTGCTATGTCTTGTTGTTAAACGACAATGATTGGCAAGTTGCAGTGTCTTTCTGTAGTTGTCTTCCTGTACGGCGGGGCGTTGATTTTGCTGTTCGTTCGGGCGTTAATACGGCGTAAGTTGCTTATGGATCACGACGATATCAAGGGTACACGTAAAAAAGCCTCGATCTATATATTGTCAAGTATCCTGCTTGCTATCCCGCGCCAGACCGTAGCGCTTAGAGAGCTTGCGGAGTCACTGGCGGATGTTCCGACCGACGTTCAGCGGAGATACAGGCTTTTTCGACTTCTTACGTGGATGGCGACCATCTTTATCAT
Source organism: uncultured Gammaproteobacteria bacterium (assembly GCA_947259955.1). GTDB lineage: Bacteria > Pseudomonadota > Gammaproteobacteria > Arenicellales > JAANXG01 > JAHEKE01. Next base: position 18,176 of record CAMYOI010000010.1, on the reverse strand, counting down.
GTTGTTAATAGTTTATTCGATCATGGCTCATAAAATCTGTCAGGCTTAACCAATTGGGTCAGACACGGTCGATATTCAAAACAGATAGCTCCACGTAATTCAATCGTGTCGGACCCCATTGATCTCACCGCATAGCCGCCTGGCGAGAAATGCGGTTTAGTATTGCCAGTTTCCCAGTGATTGCCGCCAGTTCGTTATGCGGGCGCGCAGGACGGTTCCGTGGCGCTCCAGTATTGAAGCCGCGACGATGGCGATGATGCCGATGAGTGCGAGGACGGCCCAGTTTTCCCAATCGAACAAGATGAACGCGATCCGGCACTGGTGCAGCACGCCGGCGATGAGGGTAAGCAGTCCGGCGACGAAGACGATGCGCTGCTGCACCGAGTAGCCGAATATAGAAATTGCCAGACCGGTTGCCAGGCAGACAATCGCCGTGGCCAGACCCGGAAATACCCAGAGATTGGCGAGCATGGCGCCTGCCATGGTGAGGCACGCCAATCGCCGATAGCCGCTGCCGCCGGAGATGGAACGCAGGGATATATCGACGAATAGTACCGACGCGGTAATTGCGAACAATGGAATGTATGCAGGAAACACCAACCAGTTCGCGTCGGCGGCAATGGCCGTGGTGCCGAGGGCAGTCGAGATCGCCGGAACAACCGACAGGCGATTGATGATGACCGTCGACTTCTGTGACAGATCCCGGTCAGACGAGAATTGCCGCAGCACAAGGAAGATCGATGCCGATATCACGGAAAACAACACCAGATCCGCGCTGTACAGGTACATGCCCCGACCAACCAGAATTGCCACCGGAGCAAAAATGACCCAGCGTGCGAAGCGGCCTTCCGGGGTGGCGAGGGTGCTATCGACATGCTTCAACCTGACTACCCGTGGCAACAGCACCACCGTTGTCAAAAGAAACAGCACGGCGATCGGGTCGGTCTGTCTGACCGGTATCAACAGCATACTGCCGGTGGCCATGAAAAGGAGCGTGAGTTGTGATGCCGAGCGTCGAGCCAGAGTTAGGAACGCAATCCAGGCAACCGGCGCGAGAAACATCCAGGCTACGCCTGCGGTGATAAGCGCCGCAACCGGTGAACCAGCCTGCCAGCGGGCGAATGTAGGATAGAGAAGCAGGCCGTCATCCCATTGGATTTGAGAATAAATAAGCCCACCAAGTACCGCGAAATTCACCACGGCGGCAACCAGGGAAAGTGCAACTAACAACCTTGCACCCTTGCTCTCCTTTATCCAGTAACCGATGCCCAACCCTGTGGCGCAGAGTAAAACGGTATGACCAAGCAGCATCAAGTATCTCTGGATGTCGTTGCCTGTCGCCCAGCCTTTGAGCAGGAAAATCGAGACGGAGGCCACCAACACACCCGCACCCAGCAAGCGGAGCAGGTTCGATAGCGTGGCATAGCTGAACGCACTCTGTATCATAAGCAGCGCTTTCCATCGCCGGATTCCCTGGTTTTCCGATTCGAAGGTAGGTGAGTTCATTTTTCGTCCTCCCTCGTCAGCGCGTTCAGTTCCAGCCTGAGTTCTGCCATTTCCTCTTCTTCGATGAAGCGCTCTTCCAAATCGTCCGTGGTCTGAAGGTCACCGCTTACAAGTTCCGCCTCCAGAACTTTGGTCTCCCATTTCTCGAAGGTATCGTCGATATTGACTCCGCAGTACCCCTTGATCGCGTTGAAGGTGCGCATTGCCTCGGCTGTGGACTCCCTCGTCCGCATTAGATTGCGTTGCTGATTGATATCACGAAGCCGTTCTTCCACGCTTGACATGTCTCGGCACAAGCGGTTTTCCGCATTTTCGTGTTCGATCAGTGCTTTCTCCAGAGTCGATACCTGTTGCCGGCATTCTCGCCGTTTTTTCAGGCATTGCAGCGCGATCTGTTCATCGTTTTCCGCATTGTCTTGCGCCCGCGAGGACCATTGCCCCTCCGCTGTTCGGACGTGCTCGAGTCGCTGCTTGAGACGCCCGCCGTCAGCCTGCAGCCGATTGAATCTTACTTTTGCCCTCGCCAGCGACCGCTGGTTGTCCCTGATGGCGGATTCGATTATGGCGTCGTGGTTCTCCATCTCACCGACGACTCTGTCGACGCGCGCGGTCATGGTTGCGTATATTCGGTTGATCAATGACATTTTGATTGCTCCTGGTTTGTGGGATGAGTGTCTGCGAGTTTGAGATTAGGTATTACATTTAGCAACCAATTAAAAAAATGTGTAAATATACTGGCTAAAAAGTATTAAATAATGATACTTTCTTGATATGGGGCAAGCTGATGAGCTGATCGAGCTGTTGAAGGGCGAACTTCGGCGCCGGGGCATCACCTATGCGCATGTTGCACGTGAGCTGGGATTGTCCGAGTCCACCATCAAGCGGGTATTTGCAAGTTCTAATTTCAGCGTGAAACGATTGGAACAGGTTTGTGAACTGGCAGGACTGGAACTGGACGATCTGATCGTCCTCGCCGACGAGCGCCGCAGAAACGTGGAGCAACTCAGTGTAGAACAGGAAGAAAACCTCGTAAGCGACGGTAAGCTTTTGCTTATCGCTTTTCTGTTGTTCAATCACTGGACCGTAGATCAGATCACGCAAACTTACGAAATCGATGACCTGGAGGCGGTACGTTTGCTTGTTCAACTCGATCGCCTGAAGATCATCGACTTGCTGCCTGAAAACAAGGTGCATGTCAGGTTGTCCCGAACGTTTTCCTGGCGCAAAAACGGCCCGATTCAGAAACTGTTCGAAAGTCAGGTCCAGAACGAATTCTTCCGGTCCAAATTCGATGGACCGGGAGAACTCAGACTGGTTCTCAACGGCATGATCTCCGATCAGTCGATCGAAGCCATCCACCACAAGCTGTACCGCCTGGTTACTGAATTCGAACAATGCGTGCGGGAAGACAAGAGAACGATAAGCGTGGAGCGGCGGGGCACGACCCTGGTACTGGCGATACGCCCCTGGATGGTGCAAATGTTCGAGAATTTCAGACGGCCTGATGGCGGATGGCAGTGACCGTTGTCGAGCCCAAGAATTGCGTCAATTCGGTAGAATCGGACATTGCTGAATTGATTTATGCCGCGCACCCCACCGCCGTAATATGAACAGCCTGGATGTGGCTGCGGCGGTGGAGGAACTGCTCCGGGCTGAATACGGGCTCTCCGGTACACTGTCACGCCTAGCGGGGGAGAATATCAACTATCTGGTGAACGTATCCCGGGACGCGCGATACGTTCTGAAGATTGCACCAGAAGAACGCGACAACTCGATCATCGACATGGAGTATCGTGCGGTTCAACACGTTTCGGAGAAAGTGTCCGGTTTAAGCGTGCCGCGCACGGTGCTGACCCGTTCCGGAAACGCCGCCGCGGAGTTGCACCACGACGGCAATGGCGTATGTCGTGCCCAGCTGCTCGAATTCGTCAGCGGCAGCGCTTGGGGTGATCTTGCTGAACACAACGACCAGCTGCTTGCCGATCTGGGCAAACGACTGGCGGAGCTCGACCGCGCGCTGTCGGATTTTGTACACCCGTCAATGCATCGCACTCACCGGTGGGATCTCGCCCGGCTATCACAACACCGCCCCAAAGTCGCCCTCGTAACCGATCCGCAGAAGCGGAGGTTGCTCGAATGGATCTTTCACCTGTGGGCCGCCGATGCGAAGCCCAGGTTGGGTGATTTGCCCAAATCCTTTATCCATAACGACTTGAACGACGAAAACGTCCTCGTCGAACAAAATCGGGTGGTTGGACTGCTTGATTTTGGTGACAGCTTGTACAATCCGTCGATATGCAACCTGGCAATTACGCTGGCCTACGCCATGCTGGGGACACCCGAACCACTCGTTGTTGGCGCCAAGATCGTTACTGCCTACAACGAGGTGTGTCGCCTGTCCGAACCGGAGCTGCATGCTTTATATCCGTTGATTTGCGGCCGGCTTGCCAATACGGTTGCCGTCGCCGCCGAACGCAGGCTCGCGGACCCCTCGCATCCAAACTGGTTCATTACCGAAGCCGGAGCCTGGGACCTGCTGGAAAGGCTTGCCGACACCAATCCCTCCGATGCGCTGGACAAGCTGGCATCAGGCATTGCGGACCGGTCGACGGAATCCAGCGGTGCGCCCCCGGAAGTGCTGCTCGAACGCCGGAAACGCCACATTGGACCCTCCCTTTCCCTCGCCTACAGCAAACCGCTGAAACTGGTCCGGGGGCGAGGGCAATTCCTGTTCGATCACCTGGGTCGCCCTTATCTGGATTTGGTCAACAACATATGCCATGTGGGCCACTGCCATCCACGCATCGTTGCGGCGGCTCATCAACAGATGGCGACCCTGAACACCAATACGCGCTATCTCTACGATGGACTCAGCGAATATGCCGAACGCCTTTGCGCGACGCTGCCGGATCCGCTGAGTGTCTGCTACTTCGTCAATTCGGGTAGCGAAGCCAACGAACTGGCCCTCCGACTGGCCCGTACCCATACGCAGCGCAGCGATTTTCTCGTTGTAGATGCCGCATATCACGGCAACACGGAGCGGCTCGTCAGCATCAGCCCGTATAAATTCATGCGTGCTGGCGGGACCGCGAAGGCCGAGCCTTGGGTGCACATGGTGCCCATGGCGGATGGATATCGCGGACAAATCAAGGGGCAGGGCTTGGACGCCGGTGTTGCGTACGGTAACGAGGTTGCTGAGGTCATTGCGCGCGTCGACAGTCCGGTTGCCGCGTTTATCACGGAGACGATCTGGTCTTGCGGCGGACAGGTCGTGCCCCCTGCCGGATATCTTGAAACGGCATTTGGGCACGTCAGGGAAGCAGGCGGCGTGTGCATCGTGGATGAAGTCCAGGTTGGGTTTGGACGAGTTGGGAAGGTCTTCTGGGGCTTTCAACTGCAGGACGTGGTTCCAGATATCGTGGTCATGGGCAAACCGATCGGAAATGGGCATCCGATGGCAGCCGTGGTAACGACACCCGGCATCGCCGCGTCATTCGACACTGGCATGGAATATTTCAACAGTTTCGGCGGTAATCCAGTTTCATGCGCAATAGGCATGGCGGTGCTCGATGTTATCGAGGAGCAATCGCTTCAGGCCCATGCCTTGAACCTCGGCGAATATTTTCAGACTGGTTTGAAAAGGCTGGCCGAGCGGCACGCTATTATCGGGGATGTGCGCGGAGAAGGGTTGTTCCTCGGCGTGGAACTGGTCGCCGATCGCGCGACCCTGGAGCCCGCTGCCCGGGAGTCATCGTCGATAGTAAACAGGATGAAGGAACGGGGCATACTCATGAGTACCGATGGGACGCTAGACAATGTGCTGAAGCTCAAGCCGCCTATGGTCATCGACGAGGCCGATGTGGATATGACCTTGCGTTGCCTGGATGAAGTACTGGCCGCAGTATGAGATAAAACCTCGGCCCTTTCGAATACATGGAGTTTCAAAGGCGAGTAATCTGCGACATTCCGTATCAGCGCCTTTGTTCAGGATCGTTTTTTTTGGTTGACCAGCGACACGCCGGCAAGGATCAACGCCAGGGCGATGGCCTCGCGAACGCCCGGTTGTTCATGGAGCACGAGTGCACCCCATCCCACCCCCATCATCGGGATCAGATAATTGATCTGGGAAAAAGTGGTGGCGCCGAGTGTATGTATCAACCGGAAGTACATCAGGGTTGCGATACCCGTGGAAAAGACTCCCAGCATGAACAGCGAACCTAGGGCCGGCCAGCCCGGTGACAGCGACAGCGGTTGTTCGTACACGAAGGCGAGCGGCAGCAGTATGGTTGCGCCACAGATCAGGGTGGCAACGGCCATGGGCCGTCCGGTGAGGTGGGTCACGCGCCTGACGAATATGGTGGTGACGCTGTAACTCAGCGCCGCCGACATAATGGCGATCTGGGCGAAAATTGCCGTGCCCAGTCCGCCCAGTGCGTCCAGTCCGATCAGTATCACAAGACCCGTGAAACCGATCGCGATTCCGACAGCTCTCCGCGCCGTCAACGGGTCGGATTCGGTTGCGAAATGGGCCATCAAAGCCACCGCCACTGGCATTACCCCCATCAGGATTGCGGTCAAGCTGCTGTCTACATACTGCTCTCCCCAGTGAATGAGGGAAAACGGCAGCACGTTTCCCAGCAAGCCGACGATGCAGGCTGCCACCCAGGTGCTCCAGTCCCGGGGCAGTCCAGTCTATCGCCCCGGTAGAACGCATACAGCGCAAGCACCACGGCCGCCATCAAGATGCGGGTGAATGAAAGCGTCAGCGGAGAAATCGTTGTCACCGCCACCTTGATGAACATGAAAGACGAACTCCAAATGATTGCCAGCACGAACAGCAGTGCAAGTTCTCGCAGGTGTGCGTTGGATTTATGGCGGTTCATTCGGCGATCTTCGCGCTTCAAGCTGAAAAGGCGGGGATGCTCCCACAATCAGCCTGGGTCGGGCAACAGCTATGATATGCGATGCCAATTAGCCCGCATTACCCCCCAGGCGGCTATGGATGCTTGTTAAGCATTGCAAACATTGAAGTCTATGGATTTGTCAAGAAAACAGAGTGTCTTGGAAACGCCTATCCTGGCGCTGACTGGTCCAGGCCACGCTGAACTTGGGCTTCATTCGATCCATAGCACCGGCTATGCGTCTCATCCCTGTGGGGCTTGCGCGAAAATGCTCTCCAGAAGCATTTTTCAGCCCGGCATTCATCGGCACCTGTCCTGCGCCATCGCTCGGGATCCTGGTGAGAAATGCGGGCTAGGACTTCCTGCGCACGCTGGTATCTGCACCGCGGCGTCTTTTCCGTCGCCGCTGATACTTCCTGCGCTCTTCCCCGAACCATGCCGAGAAGTTCTTGCGGCGATCTTCCGCACGCCGTTCAGTAAACTCGCGCCGATCGGTCGCCGCTGATACTTCCTGCGCTCTTCCCCGAACCATGCCGAGAAGTTCTTGCGGCGATCTTCCGCACGCCGTTCAGTAAACTCGCGCCGATCGGAATCATCGTGTGGCGCTTCCTGGACCGGTGCTTTTCGTTCAGGTTCCCGGTCAGGTTTGGCCTGCTCAGTTTGTGGTTTTCGAACCGGACGTGATCTGGTTTTGAGGCGTGTTCCCGAGGAGCGCCCGTTGTCGGGTGGCAGGTTTTTCAATCGAGGCAGTTTTCCAAAAAATTCGTTTCCTGGATCGAGTTCTTTTCCCATTTCGCATACTTGCCCCCAGTTCGTATCGAAGGTGAGATCGCAGTTGTCTTTGTATTGGCGCGCTTCCGCGACGAAATCGTATTTCCGGCCGTTGGCATGAAGCAGCGCCAGTAATCGCAAGCGATTGCGGCAATCCGCCGGGGATCGCTCGATAAGATTGCGAAGCAGTTCGATTGTGTGGTCTAGATTACCGCTGCCAGTATTCATCAGTCACCACCAACATGTTTTTATTTATTGTCGGGCGAAATTGAACGTTCGTCAATAAAATCGCCGCTCGGCGCAGCTATTTTGTCGGCAGGCCGGTGACGGCGCGGCGTCTTGATTTGCCGTAAAACCGCGCTTGCGGAGCATCGGATAGATTGCTACGATGCGGCGGTGTCCTTGGTTCAGACCATATCATGCGTATTGACCCCGTCACCCATGCGGATGGCGTCGTGCTGCTGCATCTGTACCATGGGGAACGCATGGTATCGCTCGCAGGTTTGAATCCGACGCCCTAGTTACCCTAACCCAGACCCAAGTCGATACCCGCGCTTCCCCGCAGTTTTCGGGCCGGGATTAGCAAGCGTTTGCCCCGTCAATCAACGACCCCGGTATGCTTTTCGTTCGTCTGCAAGAGGATTTCATGCCGCATATTTCACTAACTCATGGCGGGAACCCCTCGGGTTCCAACGGCCACGTTCTACCCACCCCACCCAGCGAAAAGGAAGTGGGGAAACGATGATGATCGATGCCGACGCAGTGATTATCGGCGCAGGTCCTGCAGGACTGTTCCAGGTATTCGAACTGGGTTTGCTCGATATCCACGCCCATGTCGTGGACACATTGCCGCAGCCGGGCGGGCAGTGCTCTGAGCTGTATCCGGACAAGCCCATCTACGACATCCCTGCGCTGCCGGTATGCGACGCCCAGGAGCTGGTGGATCGATTACTCAAACAGATCCAGCCCTTCAGTCCGACATTTCATCTGGGTCAGGAAGTGCAGGTCATTGAGAGGCTCGAGGACGCTAAATTTTATCTGCGCACGAGCAGCGGAACAGAATTCACCGCAAAGACCGTGGTCATCGCGGCCGGTGTCGGCGCATTCCAGCCGCGCAGGCTTAAGCTCAACGACATCGATGACCTGGAAGATAGGGTGATCCACTACCGGGTGTCCGACCCGGATACTTTTGCAGGCACGCGCATCGTCGTCCTTGGTGGCGGTGATTCCGCCCTGGACTGGGCGTTGGAGCTGCAGGGTGTCGCACGGGAGGTTACGTTGATTCACCGGTCGAAAACTTTCAGGGCGGCGCCGGCATCGGTGTCGAAGTTAATGAGATGCGTGGAGCGCGGTGAAGCCGGATTCATGCAGGGCAACGTCGTAAGCCTTCAGCGGCAGGGTGAAGTTCTGAAAACGCTGGGCGTACTCGGAGCCGATTCGGTCACCCGCGACATAGAACTCGACCATCTGCTGGTTTTCTATGGGCTGTCGCCAAAGCTCGGGCCCATCGCAGAATGGGGTTTGGACCGCGTCAAGAACCAGATCATGGTCGACACGGAGAAATTTCAGACCAGCATACCGGGCGTGTTTGCGATCGGTGATATCAATACCTATCCCGGCAAGAAAAAACTTATATTGAGTGGGTTCCACGAGGCGGCTCTGGCGTCGTTCGCAGTGAAGCAACATCTGGATCCAGAAGCAAAGATCCACTTGCAGTACACTACAACCAGTACCAGGCTGCATGAGCGTCTGGGACTAAAAGATGCGGTGTGAGTAAACGTCAATGAGCCCGAAAGTCAAACCCATTGTAAACCGTGGTCCGCACAGGAAAGGGTTTACCACGAGTATTCTGCACTGCGACAGACAGAAAAACATCGAGCACGGTTCGCTTCACAAGCCGATCCACAACTCCGTTGCTTTTGGTTATGAGAGGGCGGAGGATCTGGCCGCGGTTTTTCAGGGTAAGCAGCAGGGATACGCTTACGGCAGGCAAGGTAACCCAACGGTCGCGGCTCTGGAGGATAAGATCACCCTGATGGAAAACGGTGTGTCAACGGTGTGTTTTGCCACCGGCATGGCGGCTATCTGCGCCACTTTACTGACGCTGTTGCGTGCAGGAGATCATTTGATCGCGAGTTCCTTCCTGTTCGGGAACACCGACAGCCTGTTCAAAACCTTCAGACAGTTCGGCGTCGAGGTCAGTTTCGTCGACTCGACATCGACCGGGACTGTCGCTTCCGAGATCAGGTCGAACACCAAAGTCGTTTTCGTCGAAACCATTGCAAATCCTCGAACGCAGGTCGCGGATCTCGAAGGAATAGGCAAACTGTGCGGGGAAGCCGGCCTGCTGTACATCGTGGACAATACGCTGACAACGCCGTATCTTTTTCAACCCGCCTCCGTCGGTGCCCACCTCGTCATTCACTCGTTGACCAAGTATATCGGAGGCCACGGCAATGTACTGGGCGGCTCGGTAACGGATACCGGACTGTTCGACTGGGCGTCGTATCCTCATATATATGACCAGTATAAAAAGGGCGACGAGCAGAAGTGGGGCCTGTTACAGGTACGGAAGAAGGGGCTGCGCGACAGCGGTGCGACGCTGTCTTCCGATTCAGCGCACATGCTCGCAGTGGGCTCGGAAACACTGGGTTTGAGGATGGCGCGTGCCTGTGAAAATGCGATGGCCATGGCAGGGTATCTGGGTTTGCACAAGTCGGTTAGCCGGGTTTTCTATCCCGGCGAGGACGGCCATCCCGAGCATGACAGAGCCAGCCGGCTGTTTGGCGCCTATGGAACGATTTTGAGTATAGAACTTGCCGACGGCGTGGACTGCTTCAGGTTCTTGAATACTCTCGATCTAATCGTCAAATCGAGCAACCTGGGCGACAATCGCACACTGGCCATACCGGTCGCCCATACCATCTTTTACGAAATGGGCCCGGAACGCAGGGCGTCGATGGGCATCTCGGACGGAATGGTTAGATTCTCGGTGGGCATCGAAGACGAGGAAGATCTGATTCGGGATCTGGAGCAGGCGTTGTAGACTGTAAGTTATTTCTCCAATGAATACGTACATGGGGTCAACCGGAGGCTGCCAGTGCGGCCAGGTCAGGTACAGATTGACCGATGAGCCGAAGGCTCTTTATGTGTGCCATTGCCTGCACTGTCAAAAACAGTCTTCCAGTGCATTCGGTATGTCGATGTGGGTACATCGCGACGCGGTTGAGTTCACGTCCGGAAAGTTGTCTTTCTGGTCCACCAGAGGCGACAGCGGCGCGGAAAAGATCTGTGCGTTTTGCGACACGTGCGGCACCCGCATCTATCACGCAAACGACGATGGTATGGATATTCTCAGCATCAAAGCAGGAAGTCTGGACGATTCGACCTGGCTGCAGCCGACCTGCCATCTTTGGATAAAAAGAAAGCAAGCGTGGCTGAGGGTCAATACGGACCATGAAACATGTTACGAAACCGAACCTCCAAGCGACGAAGAACTGATGCGGCAGTGGACGGCCGCAAAAACACAGGCGGCAGCGAAACGCGTGCAATGTTCGGATATTACCGGCAAGGATTGAGTAATGAACCACTGGATTCCCCGTCCGTTCAGATTGTTCTCAATGCAAGGGTGTTCGAATCGTGCATGGTATGGCGGATTTGAATCCAGCGAAGCCGCATATCCGATGCGGGTTAAATCGAAGCGTGATGTAACGAGTAGCATAGTGCTATACTGGCAAGACGATTTGGCCAAGACGGCCGGGCCATACTTGCCGGAGATTGAAAGCATATGACCTACTTCAAACCCATAGAGGCGACCTGCCAGCTTTGCAGAAGCGACAAGCGACGTCGCATCTACCGGATTCGCCACGATCTGGGTGGAGGCAGGAACCGGGTGACCATCTTCTGCGAACATTCCAAACCGCATCAGGGACCAAAAGATATTGAAAATTCACATGTACCCCAGTTACTGAAACAGGTCCGCGACTCCAAGAAATTTCCGACGTCTCCGGCCCTCTGTGTACATTGCGGTCGCACGATACAGCAGCGCGGCTGGATCCAAGTCGACACGGCCCAGCATCAGATCACGGGATTCCTCTCGGATTACCCTCTTCCCAGGAATTTCGTTTGTGGCAGCGATTGTTTCAAGAAGCTGTTAGCCGCCCAGGCAAGACAACGTCGTGCGGCACGACCGCAAACCAACTGCCGGCATTGCGCAGAATCCTTTGTTGCGCGGCGAGGCGCCAAGTTTTGTTCGACGCGGTGCCGAGTAGCCGCGCACAGACATCGCCACAAGTCTTAGCCCCCGTTTCTTTGTTAAACTAAGTTTGGCGTAACGTAAATCCGGTTAAACAATCAAAATTATATCATCCGGATACAAGCCGGGTGGTTTCGGACGTAACCGCGTCCAGGGCGTGCTTGAGTCTTTCGCTGCCCGCCTCGATGGACTCTGTTTTTTCAATGCAGATCGGCTCGCCGAATACGACCGCGATTCTGCTGAACGGGCCGGGGAGAATATAGCGATCCCAGCTCGCAAACACTTTTTTCCTGCTCGCATCGAACGCTACGGGTATAACCGGCGCACCCTGCGCGCGGGATACCTGGACCACGCCGGGCTGAACCTCGTTAGCGGGTCCAAGGGGGCCGTCTGGTGTGATTGCCACGATGCCGCCTTTCGCCAGGACGCGAATGATCTGTTTCATGGCCTCGAAGCCGCCTCGCGTGGAGGAACCGCGTATCGCTGACTTGCCGAACAGGGCCGCCACCCGAGCGACGTACTCACCGTCCCGGCTGGATGAAATCAGGCAGTGAATGTTTTGGTCTCTTCGCAAAACCGGAAGCAGGATTTGCCGGTTGTGCCAGAAGGCGTAGATGAATCCTTGTCCCTGTCGTGAAAGTCGGTCGGGAAATGCGGACCCGTGCGTCGACACGCGGGAAGTCAGGACAGTAAATTTTAGATATGCCCAGACGATCCTCGGCAAAACCGCCATCGCGACCTTGTCCCGCACTGATTTCAGCATGCGGTCATTCGAACAGTGATTAAGTTATAATGCCGCCACATTTTTTTGGCCGGGCTGTGGATAATGGAGTCTGGGTCGTATTCAAGAGGTAGAACGAATGGGGGATTATCAGATGATAATCGCGGAAGTTGCAACGATTCTGTCCGAGAAAACCAAGATCAAACGGGAAAATCTGAAACCCGATCTTCACCTCGAAGAGAGTGGCCTTGATTCTTTTGCGCGGATTGAACTCGTGCTTGCCATGGAAGAACATTTCGGCATCGAGCTGTCCGACAGCGAGGCCGCGGACCTTTCAACGGTTGACGACGTGGTCCGCGTCATCATGAGCAAACAGGACAACGCCGCGGGCTGATATCGATTATCGCAGTACCCCCCGCCATGGCTTCGAATCTGCTCGATGTAATGTTGGATCATACACGCGGTAATCAATCGTCGCGGGGCATGCACTTCTGGAACACGTCTTCCCGCGACTACGACCACGTTCCCTACGCCGAACTCGTTATGAGATCCTACGCGTTTGGCAGTCGACTTCGCGATGCCGGCCACGGGCCCGGGACGGTTTGCATGATTGCCTGCCATTCGCCTTACCCGACGCTGGTCGCGTTCTTTGGCGCAATTTCCGCCGGTTTGATCCCGATGATATTCCCGATGCCCAGGGCGCTGGGCAGCCACGATGCACTTGTTGAAAGGATTCGTCACTGGGGGTTGCGCTTCGACAGACCGGCGATCGTGGTGCTTGAGGATAATACTCAGGAAAAGTTTCATCGCGAAGTTCCCGCCGCCGTAGCGGTGATTCGAATTGTTGAATCACCGCTGGGTGACTGCGATATCCGGCCGAGTGCCGCATTGGATCGCATGCCGGGCCGGGACGACGCGGCCTTTTTCCAGACCACCAGTTCTTCGACGGGCGACCACAAGGCGGTGGCCATATCGCACGGCAATATCCTGGCCAACGTGCACGGTATCCGGACCGCAGTGGCCATGGACGAGAATGAGCGCATGGTTACGTGGCTGCCGCTGTTCCATGATATGGGTCTGGTTGGCACGGTTCTATTTTGTTTTTGCAACCGTTACCCGCTGTACATAATGACGCCCACCCAGTTCATAAAACGTCCCGTGCTGTGGCTGCGCGGGTTGAGCGAGCACCGGTGCACGATTACCACGGCGCCTAATTTCGGCTACGACTATTGCTCGAGGATTTCCGAGAAGGACATGGCCGAACTCGACCTTTCAGGTGTTAAGCACTTTTTTATCGGCGCGGAGCCCATTCGTATGTCGACCATCGCGTCGTTCTGCCGCCGGTTTTCGAGCTCCGGCGTGCGCCGTGAAACGATCCGCCCTGCTTACGGGTTGGCGGAGTCCACGATCATCACCACGATCTCGCGCCCAGAAATCCGGGCTCGTTTCGTCTTCATCGATCCGGAGAGTATTGGCATGAACGAGGAGATCGAAGTCGCGGGAGAGTCTGGTTTCGAACAATCGGAGCTCGAAGGACCGGTGCCTGAAAATATGGTGGCGGCGTGTACGGCGGGAACCGCGATAGAAGGAGTGAACGTGAAGTTGGTCGACGAGGACGGAGCTCCCGTCGCGGGCGATGGACACGCGGGAGAGATCGTGATTCAGGGAAGTTCGGTCGCCCTGGGCTATGTTGATGGAAGACAACGGCTAATCGACGAATTCGACGATCGTCGTGTCAATACGGGGGACATGGGTGTTCTGATCGACGGCGAGCTCTTCATCATAGAAAGGATCAAGAACATCATCATAAGAAGCGGTGAAAACTTTATGGTAAACGCTATGGAGCAGCGGCTTGCCGATCTTCTGGAGGTGTCACACGAGAATGTGGCGGTGTTCGAATCGGACATCCACGATCCCGCGGGCCCCATCATCGTGCTGATAGAAAAGCACCAGGGCCTGGGCCCCAGCGAAGTCGGGTCACTGCTGGCGAGGCTGCCCCGCGAGTCTTTCCCCGTGGACCTGATCCTGTTCAGCCGGGCCCGGGTGATACCGAGGACAACGAGTGGGAAAAAGCGCCACTTTTTTTGTCGCAAGCTGTTCCACAGCGGCGAACTCGCTTTCCAGTCGCGAATCGAAGTGACGCCCGACCTTATCGCCGCGGCGTTGGCAAAAATCGCGGAGATTCCGGACTGAGATCCAGAATCGGCGCGAGGTGCGCCTCCTGCAATGGGTCAGGGTTGTAGGAGCGGCGCCCCCGCCGCGATTGATGGCAGCCCGAATCGGCTAATGACGGGCTATTTGGGAGAGTCGATCTTCCTGAAAGTGATGCGGTGCAGGTCGAGTCCTCCGACTTCGAACATATAGGCCATCAGACGCAGGTACTGCTCGAATTTCTGAATTTCCTCTTCGCCTTTCGCCGCCACGGCTTGGTCTCTGCGGGCCTTGAGGTTGGAAAACCACGCTCTCAAGGTGCGGCGGTAGTCGTCGCGATCGTTGCGCAGCCGAACGACTTCGAACAGGCGGTCCGAGCCGGCGAAGATCTCCCACAATCGCGGGGTATCCGTTTCGGGAAAAATCTCCTTTGCGATGAACTGATCGAAATCCTTTTGCAAAGAGTTTCCATAGGCTACCGTTTGCAGCGACAACCACCGCCGCGGCTTGAGCCATGCGTGACATCGGGTGAAAAAGTCCCTGTATATGCCGACCTTCTGTTCGGCGCTGAGGCCGAGCCGGGCAAAGTGCTCGAAAGCGCCGATCGAGATTATTGCATCGTAGGAAGCGTCCGGTGCGCCGTGGTCTTGCCAGCTTTCGAGTCTGATCCGCATCCCGGGATGGTCGAAACTCTGCGAGATCCAACCGGCCTGACTTTCGCTGAGGGTCAGTCCCACGCTGGATCGAATGTTGTGCCGGGTGTGCAACCGGTCGAGAACACTACCCCAACCGCATCCGATGTCCAGAACGCTGTCGGCATCGAGCGCGTGCGCCTGTTCGATGTGATAGTCGATCTTGCGCAGCTGGGCCGAGTCCAGGGTCTGCTGCGCGTCGTGTGGGTCCCACATCGCACAAGAATACGTCATGGTCTTGTCCAGCCAAAGCTCGAAATACTCGTTTCCAGTCCCATAGTGGTGCTCGATGGCGACGGCGGAAGCGCCCGTTTCTTTGCTGATTTTTTCGTTCACCGGCATACCCCGAAATGCAGTTGCTGTGTGCATGGTCGAAGGCAAAAAATCCGCAGGGTGGGACCATGCCCGACTTCGACAAATGACCATTTGGAACTTATCATACAATGCGTCCCTTATTCTCGAGTTTCGAGGTAGATAAATCATGATCTTTCGACAACTCTTCGACGGTGTCTCGTGCACCTACACTTACATCATCGCCAGCCGCGCGGGTGGAGAAGCCCTGATCATCGATCCCGTCCTGGAAAAGGTGGATCGTTACATTCAACTGCTCCACGAGCTGGATCTCAAGCTGGTGAAGGCGATCGATACGCATCTGCATGCAGACCACATCAGCGGCCTGGGCGCCCTTAGGGATCGCACGCAGTGCGTCACCTTGATGGGTGAGCAAAGCAATGTCGATGTAGTGTCGATGCGGGTTGGCGAGGATGATGTCGTGGACATCGAGGGTGTCGGGCTGAAGGCCATTTATACACCGGGGCATACGCAGGACTCGTACAGTTTTCTGATGGAAGGGGCTGTATTTACAGGGGATACCTTGTTCATCCGCGGGACCGGCAGGACGGATTTTCAGCAGGGCGATCCCAGCGCGCAGTACGACTCACTGTTCAACAAACTCCTGAAACTGCCGGAAGACACGCTGGTGTATCCCGGACACGATTACAAGGGAGACACCGTAAGCACTATCGGGGAGGAAAAACGCTTCAATCCACGGCTGCAGGTCAGCTCGGTGGATGAATATGCGGACATCATGAACAACCTCGATTTGGCAGATCCAAAGATGATGGACGTCGCCGTCCCCGCCAACATGCGCATCGGGATGTCTCAGGACGAGCTTGATAAAAGGGGATTGTCCCTGGATGTTCGAAACGCGGCAGAATGGCTGGATAGCGAGAAAGTCGTGCTTGCGGATCTGCGGGACGGCAGGGAACGGAAGCAGCATGGGGTGATCGAAGGCTCGGTGCACGCTCCGTACGGAGAGCTGTCTGAAAATATCCGGCCGGGGGGGATGTTGTACGAACTGATCAAGGCCACCGGCAAGCAGCTGGTTTTTTATTGTGCCTACGGCGAACGGTCCGCCATGGCTGTATTGGCGGCGCAGGGAACCGGGATCGAGCGCAGCCGCCATGTCAAAGGCGGTATCGATGCGTGGAAAAAGGCGGACCTGCCGCTGCGGAGCCCCGAATGAGCGCGGTGGCGGCAGGATTGTCGGGAACACGCCTCGTGCGACATCGTACCGGACGCCGAGATGTCACAAGATCAGCTGCATGAATTCGAGAACTGGGTGTTCGGAGATGTCCTAAGGCGGCAGGCCGAACGTTTTGGAGATCGGACATGGATACGCATGGTCGACGGTGAAACCCTGAGTTTCCGGGGAGCCGACCGCGCGGCAAATCAGGTTGGAAGATTTCTTCATGAACTGGGCGTTTCCAGCGGTGATGCCGCAGCGGTCATGCTGCCGAACAGCCTCGAACATTGTCACGCGTGGTCGGGCATAGCGCGCATCGGGGCTGTCCACATCGCCGTCAATACCGACTACGTGGGTGCGTTTCTCAGTCACGTCCTGACCAACTCGGAGAGTTCACACATCTTCATACACAGTGCGTATTTGCCGCGCTTGCTCGAGCTGGAGGCCGAGTTGCCTGACCTCCGCTGCGTGATCCTGGTCGGGGATGCGTCAAGCGCGAACGCGGTCGAATCGCGCTTCACATTCCGATCCTTCGACGAGAGCACGGAATATTCCGATGGCGACCTGCGCGTACCCGTAAGCTACAGGGACGCCGCCTGCGTCATGTATACGTCGGGAACGACAGGTCCGTCAAAGGGCGTGATCATGCCCCATGCCCACGTCTATCTTTTCGGTCTGGGCACGGTCGAGAACATGGGCCTGGTCGAATCGGACAAATTCTACATCGTCCTGCCGCTGTTTCACGCGAACGGCATGTTCATGCAGCTCTATGCAACGCTGATCACTGGCGCAGAAGCCGTATTGAGAGAAAAATTCAGTGCCGGGCGCTGGATTCACGACGTGGTGGATTTCGATATCACCATCACCAACTCGCTCGGCGCGGTCATATCGTTCGTATTGAGCCAGGAACCTTCTCCACTGGACCGCCGGCACCGGCTCCGCGCCATTGGCGTGGCGCCCAATCTCCCGGAACTCGACGATCAGCTGCGCGAACGATTCGGCATCCAGGACATATTTGGATTGTACGGAATGACCGAGGTCAATATCCCGCTCTACACGCAAGCCGGCGACGTGCGTCCCGGCAGCTGTGGCAGGGTGTGGGACCGGTACTACGAATTGCAGATTGTTGATCCCGAGACGGACCTGCCGGTCTCCGCGGGCGACACCGGTGAAATCGTGGTGAGGTCGAAACTGCCTTTCGGATTCATGGCCGGCTATCTGAATATGCCGGAAAAGACGGTTGAGGCCTGTCGCAATTTCTGGTTTCACACCGGCGATGCCGCTTGGATGGACGAGGATGGCTATGTGTATTTCGTGGACCGCATCAAGGATTGCATCCGCCGGCGTGGGGAAAACATCTCGTCTTTCGAGATCGAGAAAGTGATCGGAGCGCACCCGGGCGTTTCGGAGGTCGCGGCCGTTGCGGTTGAGTCGGACATTGCCGGTGCCGAGGACGAGGTCAAGGTGGTGGTGGTGCCAACCGGCCATCTCGATGTCGAAGAACTTCGTGAGTATTGCGTCCGGCAACTGCCACGCTTCGCCGTGCCCCGATACCTGGAGTATCTGGATGCGCTGCCGAAGACCCCCACCGGCAAGGTTCGGAAAACGCGGTTGAGAGAGCTGGGTATTACGGACGGAACCTTTGACCTGGGCG